>NZ_NHCK01000040.1:0-36747 GCF_002172815.1 Hyphomonas sp. TMED31
TTGGGCCCTTTCGAGGTGTCCGCTGAAGACCCTGTCCGGCGCGGCGGGCGGTAACGCTCCATTCCGTAGCCAATACAAATCATCAGGCGGAGCGCCACGGCGCCCGCCGCGCTGTCGGTTCCATCAGGGGCCGAAAACACGAGATACCCGGATGGTTGCGGCCAGTCCGGCTTTGGGCGCTGAGAGCGACACGCCTGCGGTCTTTTGAAGCTGAAAATACACATTTTCGTATCTTTAAAGACGTTTTCAATACAGCCATACAATCATGATGATCCGCACTGTCTTCCTCATGCTTACCCTCACCCTGGCGGGCCTCGGCCTGCCCGCCTCAGCTCAACTCACCAGCGGCATTTCCGGACCGGAAGTGTCCGAAGGGAAACGAGCCGCAGGGTACCGCGCCGCCTATGACCCCGACTCGAACGGTCTGGCTCAACGTGTGCACGTCGACTATGCGCTGAATGGACGTATGCTCGTTCGGGGCGTGATCCATGCCCGCAAGACGGACGCCGAAACAGTTGATTTTGACTATGCCCAAGCCGAGTTGCGCTGGCAGATGACGCCCGATGGTGCGCGCTGGGCGTCTGGTCTGCGGTTTGACGCCCGGCTGCGCGACAATGACCGGCCCGGCCAGGTCTCCCTCCACTGGTTGAACCAGTTCCGGCTATCAGACACGCTCACAGCGCGGTTCACGGCGATTGGCACTGTCCAGACCGGCTCAAACCGGCAATCTGGCACCTTCCTGCAAACGCGCGGCGACCTCGGCTGGGCGATTGCCCCGGACATTGATGTCGGCGCGGAGCTCTACAATTCCTTCGGGCGGACAAGCGATATCCTCCCCCTGTCCGAGCAAAGCCACCAGATCGGCCCATTTGCCGACCTGCCGCTCACCGACAGCCTGTCACTGCGCACGAGCGCCCTGTTCGGTGTCACATCCGGGTCGCCCGATGCCACCTTCCGGGTTTTCCTGACCCAGGATTTCTGACACCCAAGAAGTGGCTCGCCACACGCAGACCATTACGGTAAACGTGTTTTTAATGCAGACGAAGGACGGGTAAGTCCGCCATGGATCGCGAAACCAAATTGGCCATCTCAGGCGCGGCCATCGCAAGGCGGGATCAGAAGCGTCGGGGACATGACGCCTCTGGCGGCAGAACCAGAAAGGGGTCTTTTATGCGCGCAATCTTCGGAATTTTTCCGCTGCTGGTCATTCCGGTAGCGCTCTACAATCTTCTCGCCGTCGGATTTGGCGGATCGGTAGAAACGGCGAATGAGTTTGGCGAGATCATCCGTTCGGATGCAGCGCCGATTCTCGGCCTGCTCAGCGACCGGTTTATCGGCCTGCCGATGATTTCCGGCGTCGAATGGGTCCTCACCAAAGGGGACGCCATTGTCCTGTTGGCCGTGATTTTCCTGTTCCTGGAAATCCTGAAGTCGACCTCAACCGGCACGGCGACGATCATCAATCACGCGGTTTCGATGATCCTCTTCATCGTCTGCCTGATCCAGTTCCTGTTGCTGCCGAATTTTGCAACGTCGACCTTCTTCATCCTGATGTCGATGACGTTGCTGGATGTGCTGGCAGGCGTCGTGGTCACGATCGTCTCCGCCCGACGCGACTTTGGCGTGGGCGATATCTAGACCTGTTTCAAAATGAACCAGTTTTGAGAGCCCGCACCGCGGGCTCTTTTACCGTCCGGCCTCAATCCTTGCTGTAGAGGTCAGACAATTGCTTCTGGATCGCGGCCATCTGGGCCTGCATGTTGGCCAGCGCCTCGGCCTGGTATTCCATCATCGGATTTGCGGCAGGCGCGGCTTTTTCGGCGCTTTTGAGCGTCGGCATGAACAGTTTCATCGCCTCTTCGAACATGGCCATGTTTCGTTTGGCCTGCTGCTCGAAGGCATTCATCGGATTGGCCGCCTTGCGCCATTCCTTCTGCGCCTCGGTGAAGCTGTTCATCGACATCTCCAGATAGGACGGCAGGAAAGCCTGCGCGCCGCCACCATAGAAGCCGATCAACTGGCGCAGGAAATTCAATGGCAAAGCCCCTTCGCCCTTCGTCTCGTTCTCGAAGATGATCTGCGTCAGGACCTGACGCGTCAGATCCTCTCCGGACTTTGCATCGCGCACTTCAAAGTCGCGCCCTTCGCGGACAAGTTCCGAGAGATGGTCGAGCGTCACGTAAGAGGAAGTCGACGTGTCGTAGAGTCGACGGTTCGCGTATTTCTTGATGATGATCAGATCGTCTGATCCGTTTCCCTTGGCCATGTCCTGCCCTCTGCTTCTCAATTCGTCGAAGCAATTATTGTGCTATGCAGCAAGTCTTGCACAAAAATTGCCCGTGACCAATCCGCTATTGCTATCGCACCGGTGGAATGGCTAGCTGATGGCGTCAAACGACACGGGAGGAAATGTGTTATGGCGAAAGTAGCTTTGGTTACTGGCGGTACGCGCGGAATCGGTCGCGCAATCAGCGAAACCCTGAAAGCAAAAGGCTTTGCGGTCGCAGCAAATTTTGCGGGCAATCAGCAGGCCGCCGATGAATGCGCGAAAGAGCTGGGCATCAAATGTTACAAGTTCGATGTGGCTGACTATGACGCGGTCGGCGCGGGCCTTGCGGAGATCGAAAAGGATCTCGGGCCTGTCGATGTGGTCATCAACAATGCCGGCGTCACGCGAGACGCGCCCTTTCACAAGATGACCCGCGAACAATGGCAACAGGTGATGGATATCGACCTGACATCCGCCTTCAATGTCACCCGTCAGGTTTGGGAAGGCATGCGTGAGCGCGGCTGGGGCCGCGTTATCAACATCTCATCCATCAACGGTCAGAAGGGCCAGTTTGGTCAGGCAAACTATTCCGCCGCCAAGGCCGGTCTGATTGGCTTCAGCAAGGCGCTCGCACAGGAAGGTGCTAAAAAGGGCATCACCGTTAACACGGTCTGCCCCGGATACATCGACACAGAAATGGTCCAGGCCGTTCCGGAAAAGGTCCTTGAGGGGATCATCGCGACGATCCCTGTCGGCCGCCTTGGCAAGGCCGAAGAGATCGCCTCGATGTGCGCCTATCTCGCCAGCGATGAAGCCGCCTTCATCACTGGTGCGACAATGACCGTGAACGGCGCGCAGTACATAGCGAGCTAGAGACTCAGCGTGATCTTGCCGAAATGCTGCTGGCTTGCCTGATGGGCAAAGGCATCAGCAATTTCGGCAAGCGGGAAGTCCTTGTCGAGGACCGGCTTGATGCCATTGGCCTCGATCGCGGCAATCATGTCCTCCTGATGCCGCCTGGATCCGACGGTAATGCCGGACAGGGTAATGTTCAGGGAGAACAAAGCGGCGGTGGGCACTTCACCCGCCACGCCAGTCAAAACACCAATGAGGGAGATATGCCCACCCGGACGCGAAGCTGTAATCGATTGGGCCAGTGTGCCCGGTCCGCCGATCTCGACGACCTCATCAACACCGCGGCCTCCGGTGATCGCCTTTGCCGCCTTCCCCCAGTCGGGCGTGTTCTTGTAGTTGATAACGTGATCCGCCCCCAAGTCCTTCAGGCGTTCCAGCTTGACGTCTGAGGACGAAGTCGAAATCACACGGCACCCTGCGGCCTTGGCGAATTGCAGTGCAAAGATGGAAACACCACCCGTGCCCTGGGTCAGAACCCAATCACCGGGCTTCACTTTCGCCTCGACCATCAGGGCACGCCATGCCGTCAGCGCCGCGCAAGGGAGCGTGGCAGCTTCACGATAAGAGTATCCTTCCGGCATACGCGTGAATGCGGTTTCCGGCGCAGCGACAAGTTCCGCGCCACACCCGTCGGCGCCATCTCCGGGAACACTTGCAAAGCCAGCGGCTTCGATCTCGCCAGCTTGCCAGTTCGGGAAGAAGAGCGACAGCACCTTGTCACCGGGCTTGTACTTCGTCACGCCCTCGCCAACTTCAACGACTTCTCCGGCGCCATCCGACATCGGAATGCGTCCATCATCTGTGGGGATCCCCCCCATGACGACAACAAAATCGTGATAGTTCAAACTGCTCGCATGAATACGAACAAGGATCTCTCCGGCCTTCGGCTTCGGGTCTGGACGGTCTTCAATCACCAGATTGCCGGGGCCTCCGGGCTTCTTGACGGCAGCAACTTTCATCTTGGTCTCCTCCTGAATTTTCAACAGGGGAGCTATGCCTCCGCTACGGAAGTCAAGCGATCCGGGAAATCCGTTTCGGTCAAGCTGTCAGCCGCGCTTCCCTCAAGGCCTTGCGCCGGACTTTCCCGGCATCGTCCCGAACCGGGTCAGACACGAATTCAAAACTCTTAGGAATTTTGTAGCGAACAAGATGCTCGTTCAGATGCGCAAGCATGGATGCGTCATCAACCGCGCCGTCTGGCCGGTCGATAATCGCATGGAGACGCGCGCCCATATCCTCATCCGGCAAGCCGATGACGGCCGAAGATCGCACACCGGGATAGGCATCAATCGCGGCCTCGACTTCGGCCGGATAAATGTTTGCACCGCCGGAAAGGATCATGTCGGACAGTCGATCTGTGAGATAGAGATATCCATCAGCATCCATCCAGCCAAGATCGCCCAAACTCTCCCAGCCGCCATCAATCGCTTTTGCTTCCGCGCCGATGTATCGGTAGGTGGAACCCTGCCCCGTCAGGGGGCGCAGGAAAACTTCACCAACCTCGCCCGCGGGCACAGCTTGCCCAGTCTCATCGACGATCTTGATCTCACATGCCTCAACCGGTCGACCGACGGAGCCCTTGTGCTCCAGCCATTCATCACCCCGGATCATGGTTGTGCCCTGCCCTTCCGTTCCGGCATAGAGTTCCCAAATGACCTCTGCTCCGAGCCAATCGATGAAACACTCCTTCAGCCAGGCAGGGCATGGCGCAGCAAGATGCCAGAGCGTCTTCAGACAAGATATGTCATACTTTGTACGGACGTCTTCTGGCAGCGACCAGATTCGGCGCATCATCGTCGGCACCATGTACACAATGTCGATCTGGACGCGCTCAATCGTCTCAAGGGTTTTCTCGGCATCGAAACGCGTCGTGATGGCTACAGTACACCCTCGGAACAAAGCCGTCATGGCCCAGACAAAGGGCCCGTTATGATAGAGCGGCCCCGGGACCAGCATTGCACCCTGCTGCTGGATTTCCAGAAAAGGAAGCTCCGTATCCCACGCTGCAGGCTGGGCCGACACGATCAATTTGGGGCGACCAGTAGATCCACCACTGGTCATGGCCTTGAGTGAGGCAGCTGTGCGCTCTGGTAGCGCGTCGTCAGAGACGGCGGCATCCGGTTCAAAGCCCAGTGGCACGGACGGCGTCCCTTCATATTCTCCCGGCTGAACGCCTATGATCAGCGATGGTTTGCCAAGCTCAATGATCTGGTCGCGCTCATGTCTGGGAAGCTTCGCGGAAATAGGCTGCGGTGTTGCGCCCAGTTTCCAGACTGCGAAACAGGCCGAGAAAAACTCAATACTGTTCGGCAGGGCAATGGTGACGAAATCGTCCTGTTTCACACCCAAGGCTTCATATGCGCGTGCCAACCGGTTCGTGGAGGCGTCCAGATCTGCCCATGAAATGGCGTCGCCTTCGTGATCGATGGCAACACGGTCGGGCTGCTGCTCTGCCCAGAAACTCAAGATGCGTGATAGAGACAGAACTGGCATTGGATTTCCTCGCTTTTATATATCCGCGCGCTTCAGCAGGCGGTGGAAACCCTCCCAGAACTCCTGTCTACGGTCTTCGGTTTCCATTAGAATTTCATGCATCGCCCCTTCGACGACCACATGTTCGCAATCTGGCAGCTTGGCGCAAATCTTCTCATGTGACGCATTGTCGACAAGTTGCTCTTCTTCAGCGGACGCGACAAACACCGGAATGGTTACTTGCTGCAACGTCTTCGGCTTTGTGAATGTATCGAGAATGTTCAGCGATGCGCCAAGCCATCCCCAGGTCACGGGGCCAAGCTCCAGATCCGGTCGCGCCTCGATCAGAGCGCGCTGCATTTCCCAATGTTTCTTGTCATGGGTCACAATATTGGTTTCGAATGTTTCCGGCGGTCCGGGCTGGATAGCGTAGTCACCGGCGCGCCCCGTCGCGCGCATGGCCCAGACGAGATATCGCATTCCAAGAAAACGTGACTTCAGCCCCCACATGGGTGCGCAGAATGCCGCCGCATCGACCTTGACCAATCCCTGCGAAATGGTCGCCAGCGCGATCGCACCGCCCATGGAGTGCGCGAGCGAAACATGAGGCCGCGGCAGCCGCTCTTGAAGACTTTCCAGACCGTTCGCAAGCGCCCCCATGAACGTCTCGAACCGGTCAATGTGTCCCTTCTTCGTATCGTCCAGCAATCGCTCCGACAGGCCCTGGCCCGGCCAGTCCAGGATGACAACGGCAAAGCCCATCTCCTGTAACTCGCGCCCGACCTCGAAGTATTTCTCGATGAATTCCGTTCGCCCCGGACAAACGATCACCGTACCGCGAGGATTCGATGCAGACAGGGCTGGCGCGATACACGCTCTTAGATTGCGCCCGCCACTTCCCTTGAACCAGACAATCTCTGCGCCATCCGGCGGAGGATTTCCCGGGATCAGAACGAAGGAATCGTCGAGGATGTGAGGGGCCGTCGTCATGCAAAGCATCCAAATATAAAGAGGCCGCCCAAGGTTTCCCCGGACGGCCACTGAGATCAAGTTCGTTTCAGCGTGATTAGCTGAACTTCTTCATCAGGTTCTGCAGCTGCATGGCGACAGACATGTCACCTTCAACTTTCAGCTTGCCCTGCATGAAGGCCATTGTCGGGTCCATGGCACCTTCGGAAATCTTCACGAAGTCGTCCCAATTGACCTTGATGGTGGCGTCGGCGTCTGAGTCGGAATTGTCGGCCTTGCCGGCCACGCCGTCGATGAACAGCTTGCCAGCGTCACCGAAATCGAATTTCACCTTCTTGGTGAAGTCGCCGCCAGCCTCGACTGCGGAGTCGGCTTTCGAAGTAAGTTCTGCGAGATCCATTGAAATCCTCCTTGAATGGACTTGAGGCGATAAAGCCGATCCTGACAGCGAATGGCAAGACTTCAACGGCGACATTTCCTTGATTTGATTCAGCTGTTGCGGGGAATCGGAGAATTGCTCAGGTTTTGAAATCCGCTTGACCTAGCGTAGCGGAAGCATGGAAATTCACGCGCATGAGTTGGCAAAAATCGATTGAAGAATTGCGTCGGCGCGAGCGGCTGGCAGAGAAAATGGGCGGCGAAGAGCCCGTATCCCGACAACGAGGACGCGGAAAACTGACGGTCCGCGAGCGGGTCGCGTTCCTGGCCGATCCCGGCAGCTTTCACGAAATCGGCAAGATCGCTGGCAATGCAACCTATGGCGCAGACGACGAATTGGAGCATTTTACGCCCTCGAACTCAGTTATGGGTCGAGCGCAGTTGAACGGGAAATCCACGGTCATTCTGGCCGATGATTTCACCGTCCGCGGCGGGGCCGCTGATGCATCAATCTGGCAAAAGATGGTGCAGGCCATCAAGATGGCAGCCGAATACCGCCTGCCTCTGGTGCAGATGATTGACGGCACGGGCGGCGGCGGATCGGTAAAGATGCTGGAAAAGGATCCGCGCACATACATCCCGGAGACACCAGGCTGGAACGAAATCACTCACGGTCTGACACAGGTTCCGTTCGTCTCCCTCGCGCTAGGCCCGTGTGCTGGTATGGGCGCAGGCCGGGTCGCCGCCAGCCATTTTTCTGTCATGGTGAAAGAGCTGAGCCAGGTATTCGTTGCTGGCCCGCCAGTTGCCATTGCGCTTGGGGAAGATGTCACCAAGGAAGAAATGGGTGGTTGGAAAATCCAGGGGCAGAACGGAACCGTCGACAATGTGGTGAATTCGGAAGCCGAGGCGTTCGAAACAGCCCGTCGCTTCCTGTCCTATCTCCCAGCCTCCGTGCACGAACTTCCGGAACGGGAACAGCCGAAGGATACCCCCGACCGACGCGAAGAAAGTCTGATCTCCATCGTCCCAACAGATGGCAAGACACCCTACAAGCCGCGCAAGATCGTCGAGGCGACAGTCGACAAGGGCAGCTTCTTCGAAATCGGCCATGATTGGGGCCGCGGTATCGTTTGCGGTTTCGCGCGGCTGGACGGGTATCCAGTCGGCATTCTCGCTGGCGACCCATTTTTCCTTGATGGTGCCTGGACGGCGGATGTTTGCGACAAGGTCGCGCGCCATATGGATCTGTGTTCGCAGTTCCACCTGCCCGTCGTCCACTTCGTGGATTGTCCCGGCTTTGCGGTCGGCGTGAAGGCGGAAACGGCGGGCGTTACCCGCGCCGGCGTGCGTGCCATGACCGCGATCTATCAGGCAGACGTTCCTGTCTGCTCTGTGGTTATCCGCAAGGCCTACGGCTTGGCCGGGTCTGCCATGATGAACCAGAGCCGTACCAAATGGCGCTATTGCTGGCCGAGCGGTGACTGGGGCAGCTTGCCCATGGCAGGCGGCATCGAAGCGGCGTTCCGCAAGGAACTGGCCGAAGCCAAAGACCCCGAAGCTCTGAAAGCCCAGCTCTACAAGAAGTTCGACGCGATCCGGTCACCCTTCCGCACGGCAGAGTCTTTCTATGCTGAGGAAATCATCGACCCGCGCGATACGCGCCCCCTACTCGTGGACTTTATCCACCACGCCTGGCGAACGCTGGAGCCCGGAGAAAGACGCATTGGGTTTCGTCCCTGACACCCTGCCTGATTTCCAACCTGATCTTGCCATTTTGCTGGTTTCATGTGGAAGTCCGCACGGACGTGGAGGGACCAGATGAAACTCAAGATACCAACATTCACAGCCGCAGCGCTCTTGCTCGCGGCATGCGGCGGGCCAAGCGGGGAGCCAATCGAACGCTCCAGAATGTCTGCCCCGGCAGCTGCTCCGATGATGGAGCAGGACATGGCCGTGGGCGAGGCCTTCTCCAAATCGGGCACCGATGGCGCGCCAGTTGACGACGTTGCGCAACAATACATTGCCTATTCGCATTCCCTCGGACTGCGCCTGCCAGTCAAACAGATTGAACCAGTGATGCAGGGGCATGTAGCCGCCTGCAACGCCGCAGGACCATCCGTCTGCATCGTCACAAACTCCTGGTTCAACACCTATTCCGAAGATGAGGCCTCTGGATCGCTCCAACTACGCGCGACACCTGACTGGATAGAAACATTCCTCAACGGCATTGACGAAGAAGCCGAGCAGGCGAACGGAGACGTCACGAACCGCCAGACGACGGCTGAAGACCTCACCGTTTCCATTATTGACACCGACGCCCGGCTGAATGCTCAGCAGACTTTGCAAAAACGTCTGGAGGAATTGCTCGCCAATCGAGACGGAGAACTCGGCGACCTTCTGGCGACCGAGCGGGAACTGGCAAGGGTGAATGGTGAGATCGACTCTCTGAAATCTTCGCTCAAAGCATTGATGTTGCGCGTGAACATGAGCCAGCTCAGCGTGAACTACGAGACAAAACGCAATCCAGTTTCTCAAAGTGCACTCTCGCCAATTGGAAATGCGTTTGGAGACTTCTTCTACAATCTATCCAGCGCCCTCGCCGCCGTAATCACTGCCTTTGCGGTCGGGCTGCCGTGGTTGATCCTGATCGGTGTCTTCCTATGGATCTGGCTCAAACTGGTCTGGCCCCGGATACGGCGGAAGAAACCTCAATAGCGAAAAAGCCCCCGGATCGCTCCGGGGGCTTTTTCATCAGGCCTATGCCAGTGCTTTCTTCCTGGACTTGGGCTTCGTGTCGCCCAACAGAAGATGCGCAATTTCCTTTGGCACGATCATCAAGATCTCTCGGGTCGTTGTTTCCCAATTCTCGAGCAGGTCCTTCGCACGCAGAGATTTGGTCCGCTTGAAATGTTCTTCGATGAGGGCCTTCGCTTCAGCGATATGATCCGCTTTCATCTCGGCAAGCGGATACCAATCAATGGCTTCCGGGTTGGCCATCTTCTCAAACTGATTGTCCGGATCCCAGATATAAGCCGTTCCACCCGTCATACCGGCGCCGAAATTGTCACCAACCGGCCCAAGAATGACGGCCTTTCCGCCTGTCATGTACTCACAACCGTTTGCGCCACAGCCTTCGATGACCGTCACAGCACCGGAGTTTCGAACCGCGAAGCGAACACCCGCCGTCCCAGCCGCGAACAGCTTGCCAGCCGTCGCGCCATAGAGACAGGTATTCCCGATGATCGCATCACCGGCGCGATTGCGCTCCTTCGGCCGTGGAGAGACAACGATGGAGGCTCCTGACAAACCTTTGCCCACATAGTCGTTCGCATCGCCAATGACTTCCAGCAAAAGACCCTGTACGGAAAACGCACCGAGTGACTGGCCTGCTGAGCCTTCAAGGCGGATATGCAGGCGGCCTTCGGGCAAGGCTTGCATACCGAACTTGCGCGTGATGGCAGAGCTCGACCGCGCGCCAATACCGCGCATCGTATTCTGAACGCCGTATTCCAGCTGCATTTTCTCGCCACGTTCGAAGAATGGTTCGGCATCGCGCAGGATCTGGGCATCCAGCGTATCCGGAACTTCTTCTCGACGATTCGGCTGATAGATGACCGGCGTTTCTGTATCGACCTGCACCAGAAGCGGGTTGAGATCGAGATCGTCCAGATGCGTGGAACCACGGCTGACCTGAGTCAGCAGATCTGTCCGTCCGATCGCTTCATCCAGCGATTTCAGGCCGAGAGATGCCAGAATTTCGCGCACGTCTTCGGCGATGAAGCTCATCAAATTAACGACTTTATCCGGAGACCCGGTAAAGTGCGCACGCAGAGCTTCATCCTGAACACAAACGCCAACCGGGCATGTGTTCGAATGACATTGGCGGACCATGATGCAGCCTATGGCGACGAGCGCGGCCGTGCCGATACCGTATTCTTCCGCACCCAACATGGCCGCAATCACAATATCCCGGCCGGTGCGCAGGCCACCATCTGTCCTGAGCGTCACCTTGTTGCGCAGATTGTTGAGCGACAGGATCTGGTGCCCTTCAGCCAGGCCAAGCTCCCAAGGCAGGCCCGCATATTTGATCGAGGTCTGAGGGCTTGCACCGGTACCACCAATTCCGCCTGCAATCAGAATGACATCTGCCTTTGCCTTCGCAACCCCGGCGGCAACCGTGCCGACACCCGATTGGGCAACCAGCTTCACGCAGACACGTGCCTCTGGGTTGATCTGCTTGAGATCATAGATCAGCTGCGCGAGGTCTTCGATCGAATAGATATCATGATGCGGCGGTGGCGAAATCAGCGTAACGCCCGGCGTTGCGTGGCGAAGTTTCGCGATGAGTTCCGTCACCTTGAAGCCAGGCAGCTGGCCGCCTTCACCCGGCTTCGCACCCTGGGCGATCTTGATCTCGATTTCTCGGCATTGGTTCAGATATTCCGCCGTCACACCAAATCGACCAGATGCGACCTGCTTGACTGCAGAATTCATATTGTCGCCATTTGGAAGAGGACGGAACCTCGCACGGTCTTCGCCGCCTTCCCCGGAAACGGATTTCGCGCCGATACGGTTCATGGCAACATTCAACGTACCGTGCGCTTCCGGACTGAGGGCGCCCAAAGACATGCCCGGTGTCACGAAGCGCTTGCGAATCTCATTAATCGACTGAACGCTGGATACCGGAACCGGCGCCCCGGCAGGCTTGAAGTCCAGCAAGTCACGCAATTGAATCGGGTCGCGCGAGTGAACAGCCTCCACATATTTGCGATAGATGGAATAATCGCCGCGGTCACACGCAGCCTGAAGCGTATGGATCAGATTTCCATCCAAGGCATGCGGCTCTTCGGATGCACGCAAGCGGTAAAAGCCACCCACGGGAAGCGAAACCACGTCCTCATCGAATGCGGCCTCGTGTCTGACGAGAGCATTCTCTTCAAGGCCCGCAAGCCCGAGCCCGGAAATCCGGCTGCTCATGCCTGGGAAGTAGTCCGCCACGAGTGCGCGGGAGAGACCCAATGCCTCGAAATTATAGCCACCGCGATAAGACGAGATTACGGAAATGCCCATCTTGGACATGATCTTCAACAACCCGCCCTCGATGGCTTTCTTGAAGTTCAGCACGCATTCATTGAGATCGAGATCCCCGAACAGCCCTCTTGCTTGGCGGTCGGCGATGATATCTTGCGCCAGATAAGCGTTCACGCAAGTCGCACCGACACCAATCAGAACCGCAAAATAATGCGTGTCGAGACACTCTGCAGACCGCACCGTGATGGAGCAGAACGTCCGTAGACCCTGGGCTACGAGATGAGAGTGAACCGCGCCCGTCGCAAGGATCATCGGGATGGCGATCTTATCAGCAGACTGATGCTGATCGGTCAGAATGATGTGCTCACGACCTTCACGTACCGCATCTTCCGCTTCCTGACGGATACGGCTGAGGGCGTTCTTGAGAGCTGTGCCGTCGCCGGCCGCATCAGACTCGTCGAACGTACAGTCGATTTCTGCGGTCCCGACACCCAGCCGATCGATCAACCGGTCATACATCCCGTTGGTGAGAACCGGGCTCTCCAGCACAAACACTTCCTGCTGGGATTTATCCGTGTCCAGCACGTTTCCGAGATTCTTGAAGCGGGTCTTCAAGCTCATGACGCGTTCTTCACGCAGCGGGTCAACAGGCGGGTTTGTCACCTGGCTGAAATTCTGCCTGAAGAAATGACTCATTGGGCGATAGGAGTATGACAGCACGGCTGTCGCCGTGTCATCACCCATAGAACCGATGGCCTCCTTGCCACCCTCTGCCATCGGCGACAGGATGAGCTCCAACGTCTCAAGCGTGTATCCCGCCGCGGTCTGACGTCGCAGCAGGTCTTCCTTGTTGAACATCAGTGGCTCGGGCCCTGGTCCGATTTCCGGCTCGAGTTCTGTGACAGCCTTGAGCCAGTCTTCGTAAGGCGCCTTGCCCGCCAGCAGGTCTACAAGCTCACCATGCTCATAGAATTTGCCGGTCTTGAGGTCCGCCGCAATCATGCCGCCGGCCTGAATCAGGCCGCGCTTCGTCACTTCGTGATCGCCAAGCGGACACATGCCAGCTTCCGACCCGACAGCCAGAATACCGTCCGCCGTCAACGCATAGCGCAGAGGGCGCAGACCATTCCGATCAAGGCCAGCGATTGCCCAACGGCCATCATAAGCCGCGATGCCAGCCGGGCCGTCCCACGGCTCCATCACGGAATTGCAGTAATCGTACAGAGCCTGATGCGACGTGGGCATCACGGAATCGCGTTTGGACCAAGCTTCAGGAATAAGCATGGCTTTTGCCATCGGAGCTGAGCGCCCCGATTTACAGAGGATTTCGAAGACTGCATCCAATGCCCCGGAATCTGATGTGCCATCCGGAATAACCGGCTTCACGTCGTCGACATGGCCACCAAATGCCTCGGACACCATGCGGATTTCATGGCTCTTCATCCAGTTCTTGTTGCCGCGAACCGTATTGATCTCGCCATTATGCGCAATCATTCGGAAGGGCTGTGCCAATGACCATTGGGGAAAGGTGTTGGTCGAGTAGCGCTGGTGATAAATTGCGAAGGCAGAGACGAAACGTTCGTCTTTCAGATCCAGATAAAAATTGTCGATATCCTGAGCAAGGAACATGCCCTTGTAGATCAGGGACGAGTGGCTGAGCGAACAAACGTAGAAAGATGGAATGGCCGCTTCGCGGGCACGGCGTTCAATCCGCCGGCGGCAGATATAAAGCGCACGCTCCAGGTCTTCGGGGCTGCGTCCCATCGCGTCACGGAACATGATCTGTTCGATTGCCGGGCGTGTGTCTTTCGCCTTCTGACCGATAACGGTCACATCGACCGGCGGCTGACGCCAACCATAGATGTAGAAGCCGAAATGCAGGACTTCAGTCTCCACCAATGTCCGCGCAGCTTCCTGCGCTGCAAAATCCGTTCGTGGCAAGAAGATCTGGCCAACACAGATCGGGTCATCTGTTGGGTTATGGCCCGTGCGCGTGACATGCTCCCGGAAGAAATCCTGAGGCACTTCCACGCGAATACCGGCGCCATCGCCTGTCTTGCCGTCAGCATCCACTGCTCCGCGGTGCCAGACATTTTTCAGAGCCTCGATGCCCATCTCAACGATTTCGCGGCGCGGCTTGCCATCCAACGCAGCCACCAGGCCAACGCCACACGCATCGTGTTCGAACTCGGGGTCATAAGCATGGCCGTCGATCAAGCGCTGACGGTTGGCTTCATACTGCTTTACATAATCTGACATGTATTTACTCCGCCGCCACTTTAGAGGCGCGCTCTTGTGCTTTCATCGCCTTGTGCATTGCGTCCGCTGCGTCACGGCCATCCTTGATGGCCCAAACGACGAGCGATGCTCCGCGTACGATATCGCCCGCGGCGTAAACACCCGGCAGGCTGGTTTCCATTGTGGCGTAATCGACCCGCACCGCGCCCCAACGGTTCACGGTCAGCGTCTCTTCTCCAAACAGCTCAGGCAGGTCTTCCGGATCAAAGCCAAGCGCCTTGATGACCATGTCGGCCTTCAGGTCAAAGGTTTCACCGGTCTTCACCGGAGACTGGCGACCGGACGCATCAGGCTCACCCAGTTTCATGCGGCTAGCCCGCACGGCTTTCAGCTTGCCGGCTTTTGTATCGAGAATTGCCTCCGGTGACGCGAGCCATTCGAACGTGACACCCTCTTCTTCTGCGTTCGCCACTTCCCGTTGGCTCCCCGGCATGTTGGCGCGGTCCCGGCGATAGAGGCACGTGACGCTCTTTGCCCCTTGGCGAATGGCAGTCCGGACACAGTCCATTGCGGTATCGCCGCCTCCGATCACCACAACTCTTTTCCCATCGGCGTTCAGGGTCCCATCATCATAGGCTGGGACAGCGTCGCCAAAATTCTTGCGATTGGAAGCGGTCAGGTATTCCAGCGCCGGGAAAACGCCTTCATTGCCACTACCGGGGCATTTCAGGTCCTTCGCCTGGTACACGCCGGTCGCGATCAGAACCGTGTCATGTTCTTCGCGCAGGGTCGCAAGAGAAACAGTCTCCCCAACGCGCGTATTGAACTTGAACGCGATGCCGGAATCTTCCAGCCGTTTGATGCGACGCTCGACGACATCTTTCTCAAGCTTGAAGCCCGGAATACCGTAGACCAGCAGACCACCCCCGCGATCATACGCATCANACACGACAACNTGGTAGCCNTTGCGGCGCAGCTGTTCCGCCGCCGCCAGACCCGCCGGGCCAGCGCCNATAATGCCTGCCGATTGAGCCCGCTCCCGNGGTGGCTTGATAGGAGTTACCCAGCCCTGCTCCCANGCATTGTCNGTNATNTATTTCTCGATCGAGCCGATTGTCACCGTGCCATGACCGGACTGCTCGATTGTACAAATNCCTTCGCACAAACGATCCTGCGGGCAGATGCGGCCACAGATTTCCGGCATGTTATTGGTCGCAGAGGACACTTGATATGCCTCTTCAAGGCGNTCTTCCGCCGCCAGTTTCAGCCAGTCNGGGATATTNTTCGATAGCGGGCAGCCTTGCTGGCAGAATGGAACGCCGCATTGGGAACAGCGCGTTGCCTGCTCTTTCGCCTTGTCCTTGCTGAACTCTGCATAGATNTCATCGAAATCGTCCTTGCGATCCGTCGCGGATCGCTTTGTCGGCATGCTTCGCTCGACCTTGATGAATTTCAGCATCTTTTCTGCCATAGTGGCGCTCCTGACCTTGGAAGCCCGGGCTTACGGCGTGAGCGCCTTATGCGCAATAGTATATCGCGCTTTATATATTGTTTCGATATGTGTAATTCTGCACAATCGNAGAAAACACTTCAATATGAGAAACAGTCTCATATTTTAATATTATTTTGATATGTAGTGATTTGATGGTTGGTTTACCGAATTGGGCTAGGTGCAAACTGTCGGAATTCAACTAGGTTCGCGCCATGTCACTCCTGCAGCTTGCCATTATAGCCCTCCTTCAAGGCACCACCGAGTGGCTGCCGATTTCGTCTTCGGGGCACGTTCTGCTTGCAGCAGGCTATTTCAGTGCAAGTCCTGCGGATGAACTGCTCATCAACGCAGTCTCAAATATTGGCACTCTGCTGGCCATGCTCATCTACTTCAGGAAAGACGTCGCAGATGCCGTTGCGGGCGGATTCGAACTGATCGCCGCACCCGTTTCGAAATCACCTCTTTCGAAAGGGGCACGCCTCGCCGCCGCCGTCATCGTCGCGACCCCCATCGCCCTGATTGTCGCCGTTTCCTACGAATTGTTCCTGCCAGAAAGCATGCTCTCGACAATGCGAAGCATCTACGTGGTTGCAGCAACCACTATAGTGTTCGGCGCGCTCCTTTGGTGGGCCGACGCCAAGGGCGCACGAACGCGCACAGAAGAAGACATGACGCTCTGGCACGCATTCCTGATCGGTGCCACGCAGGCCATCGCAGCCATTTTGCCGGGGACAAGCAGGTCGGGCATAACAATGACGGCCGCGCGAGCATTGGGCTATGATCGCACGGAAGCCGCCCGCTTCTCGATGCTGATTGGTGCCCCCATACTGGCGGCGGCCGGTGGATATGGCCTCATCGGNCTCATGTCCGCTGATCCTGCCAGTTCAGTCCTGACGCTTCAGGATGGCCTCGTTGTTGCGGGCATCTCATTCATCAGCGGTCTCGCGTCCATCTGGTTTCTGATGTCACTGCTCAGCCGAATGAGCTTCCTGCCCTTCGTTATCTACCGTTTTGCGCTCGGTGCCGTCCTGATCCTAGGCTCACCCATGATCGGGCTGCTCTAGATCAGGCTTCAGAAGCTTTGTGGAACTCGCCATAATCCCGGAAGCGCCACAGGTAGCCCGGCACGATGGCCTCCACCGATTCAAGATCAGTAATGCCAAGATCCTTCAGGGTCAGCGCATCGTCGGCCACCACATTGTCGGTTTTCAACATTTCAACCTGGTCGGCTGTCAGCGGCGGATCNCCNAGAAAGCCCCAAGAGAATGGTGGNACGTAGCGCCACACAGCAGCGCTCAGATAACCCATCGGCTTGGCCACGAAAAAGGGCAACGGCACTGTGAACCGGCGTTTGTCGATGGTGGAGAAGATCACGTCATACAGCTCATTGAAGCTGTAAGTCCGCGGGCCGCCCAATTCGTAGGTCTTGCCGGCAGCCGCCTCATTATCCACCGCAGTCGCAATCGCTTCAGCCACATCCCCTGCATACACGGGCTGGAAGCGCGTCTTCCCACCGCCAAGCGCAGGCAACAGCGGCAGCACGCTCATGATGGGTGACGTCGCCATCGCGGCGAACCGATTGAAGAATTCGTCTTCCGGGCCGAACACGATGGAAGGACGCAGAATCGTAGCCGTTGGCACGGCTTCGCGCACGGCCGCTTCGGCTTCAGCTTTCGTCCGCGCATAGTCTGCATCAGAATCGGCGTCCGCGCCAATTGCGGAAACTTGAACGAAGCGCGTGATGCCCTTCTCGGCCGCAGCAGCGCCNAGAACTTTAGTCCCCTCGCGTTGAGCGGATTCAAACGTCTGCGCNCCCTTTTCGAACATGATGCCAACCAGATTGACNACTGCNTCGGCGCCTTCCAGCGCGCGATCAACGGATTCCCGGTTGCGGATATTGGCCTGAACGATATCGACCCATCCTGGAGGGCCTGCGAGGCGAACATCACCCGCCGTATTCACATGGCGACACGCAACGCGCACACGCCAGCCCTTTTTCACGAGTTCACGGGCAGCATAGCGACCGATAAACCCCGACCCGCCGAAAACAGTTACCAAGCCTTTGGTCATCTTCAGTCTCTCTCATGGCGGCCATGCCGCGATAATTCGATTGGGGCCTTTGATCATAGACCCTTCCGCCTGTCTACCAAGCGAGCGCGGGCGAATCAGCGCGGACGTGCAGATTGTCCATTTCGACTTGCCGGGTTGCCCAATCCGGCATCGGAAATCTGGAATCTATGCCCCGTAACGTTCTGCAAACCAATCGGCAAACGCCCGTCGCTCGTTCTCACTCATGTGCAAGCCAAGCTTCGACCGACGCCAGAGAATGTCCTCGGCTGAGCGCGCAAACTCCGACTCGACCAGATAGTTGACCTCCGCCTCGAACANTCCCGCCCCNAACGCCNGCCCNAGTCCCGCTTCGCTTTCTGCCTTTCCAAGCAGAAGCCGGACCCGTGTGCCATACGCCCGCGCCAACCGCTCAATCAGTGCAGGGTCTAGCGCCGCATACTCGCGCAGCAATTCGCCCAGAAATGAAGAGAAATCAGCGTCCGGGATATCCCCTCCAGGCAGGCTTGCGGTCTGGGTCCAGTCCGGCGCAGTTTCAGAAAATATACCTGCCAAGGTCGCCATCGCGTCCTCGGCAAGCTCCCGATAGGTCGTGATCTTTCCGCCGAAGACCGAGAGGATCGGGGCGCCTGCCCCATCATCGAGCTTCAGAACATAGTCTCGCGTAACTTTGGAGGCGTTAGCAGCGTGGTCATCGTAAAGTGGGCGTACGCCTGANTAGGTNGCCGCGACATCTGCTGGNGTNACCGGCACCTTGTAGTACTCACTNGCCCCGTCGCAGAGGTATTCGATTTCATCCTGAGTGATCTCGACCTTGTCGCGATCAGCATCATAGGGAACATCCGTTGTGCCGATCAGGGTGAACTCTCCGCGTTCATACGGAATTGCGAACATGATCCGGCCATCGCCATTCTGGAAGAAATAGGCGTGATCACCCTCATGCCATCGCGGCACGATGATGTGACTACCCTTGACGAGTCGGAGATGCGTCACGTCCGGCTGGTTGCTATCGAGGTCCAGAATGTCATCAACCCACGCGCCGGCCGCGTTGACGACGGCCTTGAACTGCCGGGTGTGTGTTTCGCCTGAAGTTTCGAGAACGGCTTCCCAGTGATCGGTGTAGCGCGTGAGTGATATGCACCGGGTTTGAGTCAGGATTTCGGCGCCGCGCGCCTTCGCATCAACCGCGTTCAACACAACGAGACGCGAGTCCTCCACCCAGCAATCTGAATACTCGAAGGCGAGCCTGAACTCATCTTTCAAAGCATCGAGTTTAGACGTCGACTTTCGGCGAAGCGTAGTCGTGGCTGGCAGGATCTTTCGTCCGCCAAGATGGTCGTAGATGAAGAGTCCCAGCCGTATCAGCCAGGCTGGTCGCAGCGCCTTGTGGTGCGGAAGGACAAACCGCATCGGCCATATGATGTGAGGCGCGGCCTTGAGCAGGATCTCGCGTTCAATCAGTGCCTTGCGAACTAGGCTGAAATCATACTGTTCGAGGTAACGCAGGCCGCCATGAATCAGTTTGGTACTGGAGGAGGATGTGTGCTGGGCCAAGTCATCCTTTTCGCACAGGACGACATCAAGCCCCCTGCCCGCGGCGTCGCGCGCGATCCCCGTGCCGTTGATCCCGCCGCCGATCACCAGAATGTCGTGCATCTCAGCCTTTCATCAGGCCNGCGGCCTTCAGCAGCTTTCCTGCGCGCAGGACGCGTTGCAGCTTGTGCTCCGAAGAACGGTCACCCTTGTTCGAATCCGGATGGAACCGCCGCACATATTCCGCGTAGCGCGCACGGATTTGCGCTGGCGTCGCGTCTGTTTCGAGATCCAGTTCCTTCAATGCGCGGGTCTGAAGCGTATTGCGGTTGCTCGAACTCGCGGCCTCGCCATTTGCCACGTCATCCATGTTGAAGAACCGGCTACCCGCCCAGCGGCGCGGATCAAGCTTCTGAGCGCTCTTTTCTCCCGCCAGCGGACCTGTTCCAAATTTCCAGGTACGCTTGTGGCCAAACCGTTCCTGACGGGCAAAGGACGCGGCTTCCGCCTCCGACATACCTTCGAAGAAGTTGAAGCTGCGATTGTATTCCGCCGCATGANCCTGACAGAACCAATGGCGTCCATTTCCTTTGCGTTTCGGCGCAGGATGCGTCCCCTCAAGGTCGCATTCCTTGTGGTCACAAACACGAGTCTTCTGGGCACGCGCACGTGAAGCCTCGTCTTTGGGAGGCTTGATGCGTATATCCTTGAACTTCACGCGATAGGAAAATGGGTCACTGTCTGACATGGCCCGGCATAATAAGGAGAGCAGGTTAAAGATGCCACCGCCAAGTGACAGGTTATCGCGAATTCGTGACCTTTTGACCGAGGCTTTCGAACCCACAGAGCTCGAAATCACGGATGATAGCCACAAACACGCCGGGCATGCCGGGGCCGCACCGGGTGGCGAAACCCATTATTCCGTGCGAATCACATCCGCTGCATTCGAAGGATTGTCCCGCGTCCAGACGCAGCGNGCCGTTATGCTGGTATTGCAGCCTGAATTCGATACCGGGCTTCATGCTCTTGCGCTGAAGGCGAAACCGGCCTGATTCTTGAATTTCCTATCTTCTGGCGGAACCGAATTATGACTCGTTCATTAATTCCACANCCGTCGAGGAGAACGGGTGATGGTAAGAGAATTGATGATCGCCGCAGCTGNGGGCGCAATGTTCATGGGTTCAGCGAGCGCCGAGCCTGCATCTGATGAGATGAATCTGGGCATGATGCACTGGATTCGCGACACGGTTTGCACACCAGATCGCGAAATCGTCTTCGTGCCGGTTTCGCATGATATTCCAACCCTTCAGGGGGAGTGGGCGGTCATCGCGATGGACAATCCCGATCCGAATTCGGCCCACATCGTGTCCTTGAACGAAAAGAANTGGCTGAAGGCCAATGGGTGCGACGAAGACCCAGCCGATACGCTGCAGATGGCNAGCCGGAAAACCGAATCAGCTCGTCTCGGCCTCTGANANATTCAGGCCGGTCACTTGATTGCGCTGTCGGCGCANCACGTTGAACCGATACCCGTGGAACACAAAGCTTTGGCCTGGCTCAGGGATGGTTTGCGCCTCATGAATAACGAGACCCGCGACCGTCACGGCCTCCTCGTCGGGCAAATTCCATCCAGTCGCGCGATTTAGGTCNCGAATAGGGACCCAGCCATCAACATTCACAGACCCATTCGGCTGCGGGCGCACGCCTTGCACCGCCACGTCATGCTCATCATGAATGTGGCCGACGATCTCTTCAAGAATGTCTTCGAGCGTGATCAGTCCCTGGAGCTCGCCATACTCGTCCACGACGAGTGCAAAGTGACTCCGCTTTTGCAGGAACGCATCGAGCTGATCCTGAACTGGCGTTGTCTCCGGAACGAACCACGGCTTGCGAAGCAGGTCTTCAAGATTGAGCGACGACAAGTCTCCGCCAAGGGGCAACGCAGCACGCAACAGGTCTTTTGCGTGCAGAATGCCGACTATCTCTTCCTTCTCGCCGCGATAGAGCGGCAAGCGCGTGTGCGGGCTCGCCATGGCCTTCATGATAAGCTGGCGCGGCTCGAGATCCGCATTCAGCATCTTGATGTTCTTGCGGTGGATCATGACGTCTTCGACTGTCAGTTCCTTCAGGTCCAGCGCGCCAACAAGGCGCAGCCGGTCTTCGGCGCCCACACCGCCNTCGGANGCGTGGAGATCAATCGCGCCTCGAATTTCCTGTTCCGCAGAAACCGCTTCCGCCGGAGTACCAAGACCNAGCACACGAAGCGTCACGCNGACCACAAACTGGATCAGGACGACGATCCACGACACGGCAAGAACCAGGGCGCCGATCGGTCTGGCCACACTCATTGCCATCGTATCCGGACGTGAAATCGCATACGTCTTCGGCAACACTTCGGCGAACACCAGCACAAGAATGGTCATGACNCCCGTCGCCATNACNAGGGCNAACCCGCCCTGGCCAAACAGCGCCGTAAACAGCGACGTCGCCAGAACCGAGGCAAGAATGTTCACGAGATTGTTGCCGAGCAGGATCGCCCCGATCAGGTTTTCCCGATTGGAGATCAACCGGTTCACCGTTGCGGCACGCTTGTCGCCATCCTTCTCCAATTGGTGCATTCGGGCGCGCGACGCCGCTGTCAGTGCGGTTTCCGAACCAGAAAAAAAGCCTGACATGCCAAGCAGCAGCAGGATGGAAATGGCATAACCGATAATCATGGTGTGGGTCTCATGGCGAGAGGATCAGGTCTCCAGCAATTCGTTGCTGAGAAATGCTTCGACNAGGGATAAGTCTGCATCCTTGTGGATGTAGGATTGGCCAATGCCTCTTGCGAGGATGAGCGGCACACGGCCNCCGCTTGCCTTCTTGTCCTGCTGCATCAGTTCGACCAGACGAGCAGCTGTATANGGCCCGCCCTGTCGTCCTGGAATCGCATATTGAAGGCCCGTCGCCTTCAGATGTGCGGTCACGCGATCGGCATCCGTCTGCGGCGTAAGCCCTCGAGACGCACCAAAGCGGAAGGCGAGCGCCATGCCGATGGCGACCGCTTCACCATGCAACAAATCAGGGGCATACCCGTTCGCGGCCTCAAGCGCATGGCCGAATGTATGCCCCAGNTTCAACAGGGCTCGCGCNCCGGTTTCGCGTTCATCTTCGGCAACGATCGCCGCTTTCGCNCGGCAGGATGTGGCGACAGCATGCGTGATGGCTTCGGCCTCCAACGCCAGGACCGCTTCGCCATTCGCCTCGAGCCAGGCGAAAAACTCCGGATCATTGATCAGGCCGTACTTCACAATCTCTGCATAGCCNGCCCGCAGCTCTCGCGCAGGCAGGGTTTCGAGCAGTGCCGTGTCTGCAATGACCAGTTGGGGCTGATAGAAAGCGCCGATCATGTTCTTGCCGCGCGGCGTGTTCACGGCGGTCTTGCCCCCGACAGAAGAATCCACCTGCGCCAACAGAGTCGTCGGCACCTGAACGAACTTCATGCCCCGCTTCATCAAGCTGGCCGCCANCCCGGTGATGTCACCGATCACGCCGCCGCCNAGCGCGATCAATACGTCGCCGCGGTCTGCTGATGATTCCAACAGCCAATCCAGTATGTCTTCGAGATTGGAGAAGGATTTCGTTTTCTCTCCTGGCAGGAGGGACTTCCAGATTGTCNTCACGCCCGTCGGGGCAAGCGCTTCGTCAAGCCGATGACGATGTATCCGCTCTACGGTTTCATCTGTCAGCACAAAGACGCGTGGCTGTTTCAGCATCGGCGTCAGACGCTCCCCCAANNGGTCAAGCGCACCATGACCAACAAGAATGTCGTAGCTGCGATCCGCGAGGTCTACGGTCACCGTATCAAGTGGGGAAAGGGTTGTGGTCACTTCGGCGTCCATGTCTGAAGGGCTTTGTAGATGGCGTTGACTGTATTGATGTGCGGACCATCCTTCGATGGCACCACNAAATCGGCTTGCGAATAGATTGGCTCNCGCTCAGCCAAAAGGCTGGTCAGGACATCCTTCGCATCCGGCCGCCGCAGCAGCGGGCGCGTATCGCGTTTCTGAACCCGCCGCCACAGGGTTTCGAGATCCGCATTCAGCCAGATNGTGACAGCATTATCGCGCATCAATTCGCGTGTTTCTGCGTTCAGGTACGCGCCGCCGCCCGTAGCAAGCACATGTGGCGGCTGCTCCAGCAGGCGTTTCAACACCTGCTGTTCCCCTCTCCTGAAATCTTCTTCACCGTGCAGCGCGAAGATATCGGTGATCGACAGGCCCGCCGCCTTCTCGATCTCCGAATCACTATCGTAAAATTCACGGCCCAGCTTGTCCGCCAGCCTGCGGCCAACCGTGGATTTTCCTGCCCCCATCAATCCCACAAGCGCGACCGTCCGCGACATGTAAGGCAATGTCGCGCCATCGGGTCTGGAAGTACTGTCACTATCAGATGGCATTCTGGACTTTCGGGCTCCGTTCGGTTCTTGTCCTATAGTTGCTGCGGCGCGTTCGCAATCCAGCGCCGAAATTCTGTATCTAGGGGTAATTAGGCATGCGCAAGTTTCTGATCCTTTTAGGCCTGCTGGCAATCCTTGTTCTCGGTGTTGCCTGGTGGCTCGGCGGACAAGCGGAAAAGGGCAAGCCCGAACCCGGCGAGATTCGCATCGAGGTCGACGATGTCCTTTAGGGTCGCACTTGCCGCCACCCTCCTTGCCTTGGGTGTCGGGCCATTTGCCAGCGCCCAGATTGAGGATTCTGGCCTGGAGCTGGTCAATCCCTGGGGCATGAGCTTCCTCGAAGCGGGTGAGCCTTCCCTTCCGACGGATATGTGGCGCGCATCCGATGCAGACGATTTGCTGCCCTTGATGCGCGATGTCCGCACACATGACCTGACCCCGGCAGAACGCACCCTGATGCGCCGCATGGCATTGTCGCCGGCAACACCGCCTTCCGGAATCCAGGAACCGCATTTGCGCGCCGAACGCGCTCGCATCATGTACGATCTGGGCGAAGCCGAAGCTGCAGCCAGCCTGATGGCGCGCCTCGACACCCCCCCGCCCGGCATGAATGCAGACGAAATCATTGCGGACGTGAATCTCGCGCTCGGCAATGAGGCTACTGCCTGCGCCATGCTGAACGATCCGGATCGGCTCTCAGGATATTGGGCGAAACTGCGCGCGGTTTGCGCGGCTCTCGAGGGCAACTCAGCCGGTGCGGAATTGGCAATTGAAATGGCGCTGCAGCAGGACGCCGTCGATTCCTGGCTGCTCGCTGCCGTGTTCGCGACATCCGGCGAACTACCAGAGCCACCTGAAGCCGATTATTCGTCGGGGCTGAATCTCGCCATTTCTGCCAAAGCTGGCCTCACCCCTCCGGCAGACCCGATCCCCGCCAATCGCCCGGATTTGTCGGCGGCCATAGCAATGCATCGCAACTTACCCATCGAGTTGCGCGTCAAAGCGGCACATATGGCGACAAAATCCGACATGCTGGCGACAAATGACTACAGAACGCTATTCCTGGATATGCTGTCAGAGCCGGAATTTGTCCCGACGACCCCATTGGAGAGCGCCCTGTTTGCGGCGCGCGATCCACTCGTCACAGATGAGAATCGCAGCTTTGCTCTAGCCGCTGCGCTGCAGGAAGCGACAGACACACCGGCCCATTTTGATGCGGTTGCCCGTCTTCTCTGGCCCGAAATCGCGCGCCTGCCGATCAATTCATCCACAGCGGCAAGCGCTGCCGTCTTTGCCCGGGCCTCTCTCGCCGCCGGTGAGCTTGAAACGGCGCAGAAATGGGCTGATGCCAACACCATGGAAGGCGCACCAGAGGACGGAAGCTTTGATTCCGCCTTCATGTCAGCGCTGCTGATCCTCGCCGGGTTGGACGCGTCGCGAAGCGAAATCGCGTATGCCGGGGTGAGACTGGCTGCCCAAGCCGAAACCGATGCGCAAAAGCGGTCTGCCGTTCGCTTGTTCGCCTTGTGGACTGCAATGGGCATCGCGCCCCCTGCAGATGCACGCCGCATGGTGGTGGAAGCGCCGGACAGTGACACGAGCGCGGCCATCACCCCCCATCTGCTGCGCATTCTCGGCGCTGCCGAAGCCGATGCTGCAGGTGAAGTCATTCTATCGACCGTAGGCATGACCAAAGGCGACCCGACAGCGCCGGACAATGCAAGCCTTGTGCTCTTGCTGAACGCGCTCGAACGCATTGGCGCAAAGGACGCAGCCCGGGAAATGGCACTGGAAGCTGCAGGGTACTGGAAAGCGTCCTGACATTCACACGCTCTAAAGGGCTAGGTGCAATGATGCGGGCATGACCGACCGCGCTCGCATCGAAGCCTTTCTTGAAATGATGTCCGCCGAACGCGGCTCATCGACCAACACGCTGGATGCGTATGGGCGCGATCTGCTGGACGCCTCCGAGTATTGCGGCGGCGCGTTGTGCGACGCGGACGGGTCAGACATTTCGGGCTGGCTGCAGGACCTGTCCAGGCGCGGCATGGCCCCCTCTTCCCAGGCACGCAAGCTGTCTGCCGTTCGCCGATTCTTCCGCTTCCTGTTTGAAGAAGGCGACCGCAAGGATGACCCAACCGCAAAGGTCGACGGTCCGAAGCCTTCACGAGATGTGCCGGATGTGCTGTCTCGCGAAGAAATGGCGGCGTTGCTCGCAGCTTGCGCCGATGACCTCAGGCTGACCTGTCTTGTTGAAATGCTCTACGGCGCTGGCCTGCGCGCCACCGAGCTTGTCTCGTTGAAGCTGGGCGAGTTGCCACGCCGGAAGGGTGATCGCTGGATCACAACTGACGTGATCGTTCGAGGAAAAGGTGGCAAGGAGCGGCTTTGCCCGTTGGGACGTCCAGCGCTGGATGCCTTGTCAAATTGGCTCTCGATCCGGGAAACATACCTGCCCGAAGGATCACTTGCGCGTGGCAGGGCAGAAGGTTTTGTGTTTCCATCCCGTGGAAAATCGGGCCACCTGACGCGCAGGCGGCTGGGCCAATTACTCGAATCCCTTGCCCATTCGGCGAACATTCGACCAGACCGCGTACACCCGCACGCACTTCGCCACGCCTATGCAACGCATCTGTTGATGGGCGGCGCGGATTTGCGGAGCGTTCAAACGCTTCTTGGCCATGCAGATATCGCCACCACGCAGATCTACACGCATGTTCTGACTGACGAGCTGGCAGAGCTTCTGGAAACAGCTCACCCGCTCGCGCAAAAAAGCTGAACTGGCTGCGTAAGCGCATATTGCCGAAATCAGACCGACTCCCGATATGCTGATCTCAACGACACCCTCAATTCTGGACGAGCCCCGCAATGAAACGTTTCCTGAGTGCCTTTATTCCGACATTTCTGATCTCAGAAATCGCCGCGATCACNTTCATGACCGCGACGTGGGCAATTCTGTCCGAGCTTCANGCAGGGGTAAATGTCATCATCGGTGGCGAGGTNGTTACCGCANTCGGTGTTGCTGCGCTNGCGGTTGCAATTTATCGCCGCGCTTCCCGCCCCGAAGCNGTGATTGAAGCTGCGTCCGACTCAGAAAGCGCCTGAGTTAAACCGTGGACGCTGATCCG
This sequence comes from Hyphomonas sp. TMED31, assembly GCF_002172815.1. Classification (NCBI taxonomy): domain Bacteria; kingdom Pseudomonadati; phylum Pseudomonadota; class Alphaproteobacteria; order Hyphomonadales; family Hyphomonadaceae; genus Hyphomonas; species Hyphomonas sp. TMED31. Next base: position 26,937 of record NZ_NHCK01000040.1, read on the forward strand.
CGCGTTGCGACCCAGAATGCGTGAATAACGCCCGGCAACCAGCCAATCAGGGTCAGCACCAAATTGATCAGGAACTGAACGCCGATACCTTCCTTCAGGGCAACAGCGACCGGCGGCAGGAAGATTGTGAGCAAAATCATAAGAAGGGACATGGCAGATTTCCTTTGTAAATGGTCTGCTTCTGCAACGTCCAATCCCGAAACCTGTTCCAAGCTTCTATCCACAAGTCATCTTGCGGTGTTGGCAAACTGCCATTGACCCCTCCCCAAACGCACGTCTAGACAGCGGGCAGGGCGTTTCAATGAAGTTTAGTATCAGACCGTACCGGGTGTGGTGTGCGGCCGCGTGACGGGAGTCCGCTGTGTCGGCCATATTCACTCCTACGGGAGACAAAGAGTTCTTTACGCCGTTCGGCCCAATGATGGGCTTCGTGCGAATGCCACCTGCGCTGGTCGAGCATCTTAACGCTGCGATGAGCGACCAGTTGGAAGACCATTCCGCGAGCCTGGTCGGGAAGGTTCGTCAGGAACTTCGCTTTCCGAAACACCTTGTCGATGCGACTGCCGGCGCTTTGGGGAACGCCCTGATCGAATATCATGTGCGTGCAAGCCGCCGCGGCAGTTTTGGCGACTACGACCATCGATCAAAACGATTTGAATTGAATGTCATGGCAGGCTGGTTCGTGCGTCAATACGCGCATGAGTACAATCCTCTCCACATCCATACCGGCTGCGCCTTGTCATGCGTGGGATATCTGAAGCTACCAGAGGGCATTGATGAGGAATGGGCAGAAGATGATCGCGACCATCATCCGACCCACGGGCACCTGCAATTCGCGCACGGAACCGATACCCATTACTCGGTATCCAACTTCATGATCAGGCCACGTGTCGGGGATTTTTATATCTTCCCATCCTACATGTTTCACAGCGTCTATCCGTTCAAGACGCCGGGAGAGCGGCGGTCTTTCAGCATGAACCTTTCCGTGGAGGAATCCGAGACGTGAGCCTTTCTGGCTGATTGACGCGCTTTGCGCTGCCTCTATGTTGCGCCGCAACAAGGAGGAACGCATGAGCACGAAAACCCCAAGAGACTTTTTCAAACCTCTCGCCATCGGCGCCCCCGCCCCGATGCGTGACCTGCCGGTCCGGCTGGAACGGATGATTCACTTCGTCCCGCCACATCTGGACAAGGTGCGCGCCAAGGTACCGCAAATGGCGGCGGGTGTGGACGTCATGCTGGCCAATCTNGANGANGCCATTCCNGCNGANGCCAAGGATGCGGCCCGCGCNGGCGCNATCGAAATGGCCTCCATGTATGANTGGCAGGGCAACGGCACCGGGTTCTGGAGTCGCGTAAATCCGCTCAACTCTCCNTGGTTTCAGGAAGACNTCAGCGAACTCATCCTGAAAGCCGGGCATCAATTGGACGTCATTATGTTGCCAAAGGTCGANGGNCCTTGGGATATTCATTTTGCGGACCAATACGTTGCCCAATTGGAAGCGAAAGCCGGTCTGACCCGCCCGATCCTGTTCCACGCAATCCTCGAGACAGCGCAGGGCATGGCCCGGGTCGAAGAGATCGCCTTGGCAAGCCCGCGCATGCAAGGCATCAGTCTCGGCCCGGCAGATCTGGCCGCCGATCGCAAGATGAAAACAACCCNAGTGGGCGGCGGACATCCATTCTATCGCGTCATCGACGATCCGAACGAAGACGGCAGCGCACGTGCCTCGGCCCAGCAAGACCCGTGGCACTATACGATTGCCCGTATGGTCGATGCATGCCGAATGGCCGGCATCAACGCCTTTTACGGTCCGTTTGGCGACATTGCGGACTTGGACGCCTGTGAGCAACAGTTCCGCAACGCCTTCCTGCTCGGCTGTTCCGGCACATGGAGCCTGCACCCNAACCAGATCGCCATCGCGAAAAAGGTGTTCAGCCCGGACCCGAACGAAGTGAAGTTCGCCCGCAAGATCCTCGACGCCATGCCAGATGGCTCCGGCGTCGCCATGATCGATGGCAAGATGCAGGATGACGCGACCTGGAAACAGGCCAAGGTGATTTCAGACTTGGCCGACCTTGTCGCCAGCAAGGATCCCGACCTCGCGGCCGCCTACTCCGCGTAATTCTGCTTCACCTGTCCCATTCGCATGCTAGGGTCACTCCAGAAAAGGGAGGACTCAGCATGCGGAATTTGGTGCTCGCTCTGGCGGGAATGGGTTTGGCAGCGCTAAATGCTGCAGCGGACGAGGTTTGGTCGACCCCCATCGGCGACGTCGTCTACGAAGCGGACACGCCTGAGGGGTGGGCCGTTTGGTCCTATCCGGGTCTGGACGCGAGAGGCGCTGTCTACCTGAAGGATCTCGCAGGCGTGTATGAAGAGCGCGGCGCATATGCAGGTATCTGGGTGGAACCGGAAAGCTCCGATATTGAGCTGTGCGACGTCGCCATCACAAATCCGGTGACGGGAGAGGCTCACTATAATTGGGGCCGAGTCGATCTCGTTTTTACTGAGCCAGACTTTCCCGGCGGCTGGGTCGCATTGCGTGGAAATTGCTTCAACCAACCAAGCGACTATCTGATCGGAAAACCGGTCACTGGCAGTATAGAACAGTAAGGAAANCCTCCGATGGCCGAACACTTGATACCGATGACCGGGCATAGNTCAAACCTNCAAGCATGGTTTGACTGGATGAATGGCGATCATTCGCCTGAAGGACTGTCAGCACAGCTGGCTGATGACGTTGTTTTCAAGAGTCCTGTCGTTCACACTCCGCAAGCTGGCAAGCCTATTACAATGGCCTACCTGACAGCCGCAGGCGCGACGCTCGGTGGGGATACATTTCGNTACACGCGCGNNTTCGACTGCGGCGACAANGCTGTTCTCGAGTTNGAATGCGAGATGGACGGAATTCTCGTAAACGGNGTCGACATGATCGAGTGGAACNCGGACGGAAAGATCATGGACTTCAAAGTCATGGTCCGCCCCNTGAAAGGTATGCAGGCGGTACACGCCGCGATGGGGGCCATGCTGGAAAAGATGAAGCAAAGAGCTTAGCCAAACAGGTTTCCATGCATCTGCCTATCCTTTTCACAGACAGGTTGGTTCTACGCCCGCCGGAAATTCACCATTTCGAACCGTCCGCCACGATGTGGGCTTCCGAAAACGTCACCCGTCACATCGGCGGCCAACCCCGGTCCCGGCAGGAAGCCTGGTTCACGATCTGCCGCAATCGCGGCATGTGGGAATTGCTTGGCTATGGTTCCTGGGCAATTGAAGATCAAGAGACAGGCGAGTTCGTTGGTGAAGGGGGGTTCGCTGATTTTGAGCGCGGCATGAACCCGAACCTTTCCAACTGGCCCGAGGCCGGCTGGGTATTCATTGAGAAGGCTTGGGGCAAGGGTTACGCAAGCGAAGCTGTCAGCGCGATGCATGAATGGCTTGATCAGAACAAGCCCGGACAGAGCGTTTGCATTATTGATCCTGGCAACGCCGGTTCGATTCGTGTTGCGGAGAAATGTGGATACAAGTTCTGGCGAGCGTCAGAATACCGCGGGACATCTGTCAACGTGTACAGAAGAAATTTGGCTTAGCTGACTTTTTGGCGCGGGGACTGACTGTTACTGGTCCAGCCCCGGATGAAATCCATGAATGCTTCATGCGGAAGTCCTGAACTGTACAGGAAACCCTGCGCCATCGAACATCCACGGCGCCGCAGGAAATCGGCCTGCCGTTCTGTTTCGACGCCTTCGGCGACGGTCTTCAGCCCAAGTGTCTCTGCCATCGCAAGGATCATCTCGATGATCGCCGGAGCCTGCTCATCGGATTCAAGTGCCGAAACAAATTGACGGTCAATCTTGAATACGTCGAAGGGCAGTTGCGTAAGGATGGACAGGTTTGAATGGCCGGTCCCGAAATCATCAATTGCCAGCTTGGTACCCAGACTGCGAAGTGGACGCATAACCCGCGCCACCTTTTCCGGCTCGGACACGGCCATGCTTTCAGTAATCTCAAGTTCCAGCCGGTTCGGCGGCAAACCCGTACGCTTGAGAATGGATAGTACTGTTTCGGTCAGATCCGTCGCCTGGAACTGGCGCGGCGACACATTCACCGCAACAGTGGCATTGAACCCTTCCTGCATCCATATCCGGGCCGACTCGCACGCAGCTTCAAGAACCTGTTCACCAATCTGCGTAACAAGTCCCGTTTCCTCTGCGAGCGGAATAAAGGTATTCGGCGATATGATTTTGCCGTTCGGACGAATCCAGCGCGCAAGCGCTTCGGCGCCGACAACCTGACCCGTCATGAAGTCGATCTTTGGCTGGAAGTGCGTCTTGAACTCCCGATTGGCCACCGCGTCGCGAAGCTCTGCCTCAAGCATGTACTTGCCACGCGCCACTCGATTGAGACGTGGAGAAAAGTAACGAAATCCCGACCCGGTATCACTGCGGACCTGTCGTAGCGCCAGTTCAGCGTGCCGGAATAGTTTGTGCACAGTGTCGGCATCTTCGGGCGCAATCACAATGCCACCTGATATGCCAAGCGTGACAGACTGCCCCGCCACTACGAAAGGCTCCGCGAACGCCAAGCGAATTGCGCGCGCTATGTTGGACACGTAATCCCTGCTGACTGCGCAAGGCAAATAGAGTGCAAAACTATCGGCCTGCATCGCGGCCAGCATCGAATCTTTCAGCCCATTCCGAACGGGCCCCTCAAGCGAGGCCAACGCAGCAGACATGCGCTCGCCACACGTCTTCAAAAGCGCTTCGCTTGCCAACGCTCCGAGACGTTCGGATGAACGTGTGAAATTGTCCAGATCCAGTACGATCAGCGCCGCAGGGGTTTCATACTTCGCGCGAGGCAGCGTCTTGTGTATGTGTTCTTCCAGCGCGATCAGGTTTGGCATACCGGTGCGCGGGTCTTCATATGCAGTCTGGCGCAGCGCTTCGTTATCCCGGCGGAGTTTTCCAACAGAGCGGATCACAACCGAGCGCAGTCGACGCAGCTCAACAAAAGACACGTTGGACAAGCGCGCAGTGGAGTCTGATTGAGCGACCTCAAGATACCGCGTGAAGTTGATCAGGACGTTCTGGAATTCCCGAGCGAAAAACCATGCGGTTACAGCAGCAACAGCGGACGATGCCGACAACAGCACAAAGATTGCCCAGAGAGGAAGGGACATGTCTGTCCAGGCCTTGCCTTCGACAAGCGCGCCATACGCCTGTTCGATTGTCCAGACTCCGACAAAGATGATGACTGTTGCAATTGCTGCAGACCAAGCCGCAAACCCCGGAATGGTCATACGGCCCAGAAGTCTCGAGATGAAACTCTGTTTGTCCACGCTTAGAACGTCCTTACCACGTCACCACATTTGTGTGCGGTAACCATGTTTCCGGAATATGTTTAGGAATCAGTGAACAAAACGCGCTAGCTGTAGCGCTTCCAACGCACTATATGGGCCAGCATGACTACGAACCGCACTGCTACAGTTACCCGAACCACCAAGGAAACCGACATTTCGGTTACCGTCGATCTGGATGGGACGGGAAAGTCTGACATCGAAACCGGCATCGGTTTCTTCGATCACATGCTGGAAGCATTTTCCAAGCATTCAGCGATCGACCTGACGGTTCGCTGCAAGGGCGACCTGCACATCGACATGCACCACAGCGTCGAGGATACGGGCATTGTGATCGGTCAGGCCATCATGAAGGCGCTGGGCGATTTCGCCGGCATCACCCGGTTTGGCCATGCCTATGTGCCAATGGACGAAACGCTTTCCCGCACCTCTCTGGACCTTTGCAAGAGGCCTTATCTGGTGTGGAAAGTGCACTTCAGCCGCGACAAGATCGGCGAAATGGATACCGAACTCTTCAAGGAGTTCTTCCACGCCCTGGCTGGCAATGGCGGCATGTGCCTGCACGTGGAGAACCTCTACGGCGAGAATTGCCACCACATTGCAGAATCCTGCTTCAAGGCTACTGCCCGGGCGCTGCGTGCGGCCATTGCGGAGGACCCGAAGCTCGGCGGCAAACCAGCCAGCACCAAAGGCAGCCTCTAACCTCCCTTCCCCGTGGCCAGTAAAACGCTCCGCCCCATCACTTCGGGGTCTTCCGGCGTGAAAGCGATGTCTTTGAAGCCAAGCGCTTCCAGCTGCCTGCGATACTCTTCAGGGTCAAGACTGGCATGGTACACGGCTTCACCGCCAACCATGCCTGTTACTTCGCCGCCTCCAGGCCCGACTGTCAGCAGCAGCGCGCCGCCGGGCCGGACCAGCCTGCCGAGTATCGGCAGCAGCTGCAGCTGTTCATCCTGGCTGAGGTGAAAGAAGGCGTCCCAGCTGACGATTCCATCAAAATTACCCACCAGATCAAGGGCCCGCATATCTTGCACCTGCCAATTGCCTGACGGGGCATGTTCGCGGGCCAGCGCGATCATGGCGCCAGAATAGTCAACGCCTGTAAGATCACAGCCCTGGGCCAGAAGAAATGCCCCAAGCGGGACACCTGATCCGCAGCCAAGATCCAACACCCGGGGCCGCAGGGGAAGCGAGGCAAGAAAGGGGTCGAGCCATTTACGCTCATTCAGGTCGCGCATCCGGTGGCGATGCCAGACACCAGCTTGGCGCTCATAGACTCCCTGCATATCGCGGCGGATAGCAGACAGGTCAGAAGCGTCAGGCCGGTGTGTCAGGAATTTAGGTCCTATTTGCGATAGTCGAGCGGCGGGGCGCGATCGCCGAGCAGGGATTTGTATTCGTAGTCCGGACCACGGGCTTCATCGAACTCTGTGCGCGCCTTTTTCCGCAAATCTTCATTCGTGAACAACTCAACAGCGGCGAGCGTGATCGTCTCGGCGGCGACTTGCGTCCCTTTGTGGCCGATAGATGTGCCACTGGCTGCCACAGCCTGCCAGGAATGCGCAGGTGTTCCCGGCACCCAGGTTGCTGTGCGCAGTCCGACGGTTGGGACTGCATAAGACACATCCCCCACATCCGTTGAGCCATAGCCAAGCGACACTTCGAAGGGCTGTACTTCCGAGGCTGATGACAATGGTAGCGACGTGTCGCTGAGAGTCGTGGAGATAGTCTCGGCGAATTCCAGTTCAGCCTCTGTATATTCCACGCCGCCCACGATGCGAAGCTTCTCGTCCATCAGAAGGGCCAGCGTTTCGTTCACGAGCAGTGGGTTGTTGCCGTGGATGACTTCCCACTCCACTTCAGTTCCGGTTCCCTGTGCCGCGCCCCGCGCAGCGTTTTCCAGACGCGACCAGATNGCNTCAACGCCGTCTGGGGAGGGATGGCGGACATAGTAGAANACTTCNGCAAAGTCCGGCACNACATTGGGGGCNGAACCGCCAGAGGTGATGACGTAATGCATCCGCGCATCCTGCGGGATGTGCTCGTGCATCATGTTGGCCATCATGTTCATCGCTTCAACGCCATCCAGCGCGGACCGCCCCTGTTCGGGAGCGCCAGCCGCATGGGCAGAGATTCCGGAAAAGCGGAACTTCGCAGACCGGTTCGCCAGCGTCGTGTTGGCCGCGGCAGAGTTGCGATCCCCCGGATGCCAGTGAATGGCAATATCAACGTCTTCGAACAGNCCCGCNCGGACCATGTAGACCTTGCCGGAGCCGCCCTCCTCGGCCGGTGTGCCATAGACGCGGATACGGCCCGGTGTCCCGCTCTCTTCCAGCCAGTTCCGAATGGCGATGGCAGCCGAGACAGACCCCGCCCCGAACAGATTGTGCCCGCAGGCGTGACCGGCGAGCTTACCATTGACACCTTTGCGCGTTGGCAGGGCCGACTGGTTGATACCTGGCAGCGCGTCCATTTCGGCCAGCAGCGCGATGACCGGACCNCCAGAGCCGTATTCGGCCACGAAGGCTGTNGGAATATCTGCCACGCCTGGCGTTACAGTGAAGCCTGCATCTGCAAGGGTTTCCTGAAGCAGGGTGGAAGACTTCTCTTCCTGATAGCCAAGCTCTGCCCAGTCCCACAGGCTGTCCGACAAATACGCCGTCAGCTCGGNCTGGCTGCGCGCTTCGTCCAGCGCAGCGCTCTCGGCCGCGTCGGGCCAGGCAGGGGTGGCGGCNCAGGCGGCCAGCAGACAGGCGGTAAACGCGGGCAGGATGGATCGCATGAGCAAGCTCCGTGAAATTGGCATGATGCGCCCGAGCTTGCGGCACCTTGCCCCTGGGCGCAAGGGTGGCTGGCCCCTTCCCTCACGGCCCCGGCAAGGCTAAGAGCGCGGCCATGAGCCTTGTTGCCCTCATCGATTACGGATCCGGAAACCTGCACTCCGCCGGCAGGGCGCTGCGGGAAGCGGCGCGCCTTGGCGAGACCGGCCACGAGATCCGCATCACGAACCGTGCCGAAGACATTCTCGCGGCAGAGCGGGTCGTGCTGCCNGGNGTGGGNCATTTCGCAGATTGCGCCGCAGGCCTGCGGGCCCAGACCGGCGTNGTCGAGGCGCTGGAGACGGCCTGCCTGAAGGGNGGCAAGCCCTTCCTCGGCATCTGTGTTGGCATGCAGCTTCTGGCCGAGACGGGCCGTGAAGACGGCGCNACGCCGGGCCTCGGCTGGATCGCCGGGGAGGTTGCACGCATCCAGCCGGGCGACGCCTTTCGCGTNCCGCACATGGGCTGGAACGAGCTGTCCCTGCCCGNCGCGCCGCATCCGGTCCTGTCAGGNCTGGGCGCNGAGCCGCACGTCTATTTCACGCATTCCTACGCCTTCACGACGGCAGACCCCGCNGATATGGCCGCCACGGCGAGCTATGGCGCAGAGGCGATNACCGCNGCGGTGGCGCGGGGCAATCTGTTCGGCACGCAATTCCACCCCGAAAAGTCGCAAGCCCTTGGCCTGCGCATCCTGTCCAATTTCCTGAGCTGGGACCCATGAACCGGCTCACCCTGAGCGAAGTCGAAGGGCGAGCCTCTCCCAGCCCGCGCTCTCCTTCGACTTCGCTCAGGATGAGCGCCAAGGAGCGACTATGAGTTTTACCCTGTACCCCGCGATCGATTTGAAAGACGGCCAGTGCGTGCGCCTGCTGCGCGGCGAGATGGACAAGGCGACCGTCTTCTCTGACAGCCCGGCAGACCAGGCCCGCGCCTTTCGCGAGGCGGGCTTCACGCATCTTCACGTGGTGGATCTGAACGGCGCCTTTGAAGGCAAGGCCGTGAACCGCGCCGCGGTCGAGGCGATCCTGAGCGCGACCGATGCGCCGGTGCAGCTTGGCGGCGGCATCCGCACCCGCGCGCAGATCGATGCCTGGCTGGAGGCCGGCATTTCCCGCGTCATCCTGGGCACGGCGGCGCTGCGCGATCCGGAGCTTGTGAAAGAGGCCGCCCGCGCCCTGCCCGGCAAGATCGTGGTCGGCATCGACGCGAAGGATGGCATGGTCGCCGTCGAAGGCTGGGCCGAGACGAGCGACATGAAGGCCACCGAACTGGCCAAGGCCTTTGAGGGCTGCGGCGTGGCCGCCATCGTCGCCACCGACATTGGCCGCGACGGATTGAAAACCGGCGTCAATATTCCGTTCACGGCAGAGCTTGCCAACACCGTCAGTATCCCAATCATCGCCTCGGGCGGCGTCGCCAGCACGGACGACATCCGCGCCCTGATCGCCGCCGACGCCCCGATTGCGGGGTCAATCCTCGGCCGCGCGCTTTATGACGGGGATATTGTGGCGAGTGAGGTTTTGGGCTTGTTATCATAAGGTGTACTCGCTGGGCATGAAGCACGCACAGCGAGCACCTCAACATTGCTCTAGATTTTATGAAGAGCGTACAAGTTGTTATCATACAAAC
>NZ_NHCK01000041.1:0-24488 GCF_002172815.1 Hyphomonas sp. TMED31
CGTGAATTTTCAAGCCAGTCCTTGCGGACTTGATCCACGATGTCGTCGAAGGGAATGACCGTGGCGGGTGTCGAACTTTCCAGCTTGACCAAATGAAGGCCAAAGGCGGAGGGGAGCGGACCTTGCCATTCATCTGATACGCTTAATTCAGAGAGTTCATTTGCGAACTCGCCCCCAAACTGCCGTGCGACCTCCCGAAGGGGCACATCACCATATTGGCGCTGCAGCATGAACGGGTCTCCGAGATTGTCCAAGGCGGTTGCCGATGAGGCGTTGAGCTGTGCGAGCGTATCGGCGGCATCTGTTTCGGGGCCGTCGCCGCGCACATCGGGGCTGAAATAGATGTGTGAGAATGTGAGGGTCGCGGGGGTTGTAAAACGCTCTGTATGCGTTGCGTGCCAATCCAGCATCTCATCACGCGTCGGTTCCGGGTCTTCTGCCAGATCGGACACGACAAAGCTCATCTTCTGGGCAAGTCGACGCGTGATGATCGTATCATCCCTGTCCAGTCCCAAGCGCCTGGCTTCGCGTGACAAGGCCTCGTCCCGCACCAGATCGGAGACCATCGCGGCCATGTCCGTTTCACTCGGCAGTGCGCCTGCTTCGGATGTGTATAGCGCGGCGAGACGTTCAAGCTCACCCGTCATCACGAAAATCGTTGAATCCGCCTTGTCTGACCGGTTCTGCCAGACTGAATAGGCGACAAAGATCAAGGTTGCCGCCAAGACGAAATGAGTCAGCGGATCGCGAAGTAATTTCACTGAAGTACCAATCCTTACTCGCTGGGGATGTACCAGATTGGCGAGGTGTAGGCCCGCTCCTGAATGGTTTGTGGTACATCAGGCCGAGGGGGAACGTTAGCTCGCATGGCTTCCCATGTCGACCAACGGCAACTCGGATTTTCCANGACNCGAACATAGTAGGTTGCGCGCCTTTCCGGATCGAATTCCGGATCCTGCCAAAGGGCTTTCAATTCGCCTGCGCCGTCGCCNGTTGGGGTGCAGGTTTCCATGTCGACGGCTGCGCCATTGTCGGTGCAACGGTGTGTGTCGGGATCGGGCGNTCCATCNTGGCAAGCCACATCATAAACGGCTTCGCCTTCTGAGGTNACCTTGATNATTTGAACGCGCTGCAGTGCGCCCATATTCGGATCGCGCTGTGCCCAGGCAAGGAATGTCGGGGCTGTACCATTGCCCACCAGATCGCCGCCCATCGGCACCCCGCCATCATAGGCAAGTCGGGTGAGATTGGAGTCAGACAACATGTCGTCGGAATAGTCGAACCCGGCAAAGAAGCGGACTTTCATCCGGGGGCCTGTGGTGGCGAATGTTTCTTTGCGGCGGAATGCGTCAAAGATGGATTCCCGCGTGTTTTCTTCCGCCCAAACGCCCGTCAAGCCAGACGCGCCCCAGCGCGAAAACCACTCTCGTGCATTCTGAACAATCTGATTGTCTGGTTGTTCGTCCCAGCTCTTTGTACCGAAGAAGGGGACAGATCCACGCGCCATTGGCGTGCCATCGACAATGCCAACCTTCGACCAGTAATCATTTTCGGCATAGGCGCCGCCGATAACATGACTGTCAGATGCCGCGACCAGGCCGAAGCGAAATGGATCAAATCCTTGCTCTTCCTGCAGTTTCAATCCGTTGCGATACGCTTCCCGGACGTAGCTGCCTTCGGTCTTGGAAACTTCGTAGGAGGCAAGCAGGCGATCATAAATCTCGAAGTCTGCCCATTCGTCGTTTGGCGAGAGGGCAGGGTGCGTTTCGCTGGTGCCTTTGACTTGCGTGACTTCGACAAGCGGCTCATTGCGCATGCGCTGCTCTGCATAGGCGGCATCAAGTGGGTCGCCATTATAAGTCTGCAGTCGGAACATGAGTCCATCCGACACATTTGGATTATGCGGGATGGCAATGGATTCGTATCCTTCGGCGCGCTTGGCGTCCATCCAGTCCCAAAGGTCTTCGGGGTTGGTCGAGTCGAGCGTTGAGAAAGCCCGGTCAGGCGCGTCGCCCTTGAAGAAGACGTTACGGTGGAGGTTGCCGCCAGCGAAGGAGCCTTGCTCTTCATTGGCCGCAACGGACGTGTATTCATAGGCTGCGAATGTTGTGAACTCACCAGGTACATAGTGCCGGTCAGCCGCAGCGACATTTTGCATCCAGACCGAATCCATCACGTCCGTATCATGCATCTCCGCGATCACTTCGCCGGAACGGACAGATGCGCCAACCCCCTGGAAGGCCGCAGTGATCCGGCCCGGATCGGTTGAGAACATGTCTTTTGCGCGGGGAAGTTCAGACAGTTCCGTGCCGGGCGTATTCATGGCGGGCAGGATGCCAAGATACTCGGCGTGGTCTGTCACTGTGTAGAAATCAAGCGGACCGCCGGCAATGGTCATGTCAAAGCCGGAAGGGTGGGTGATCGTGTCCCCACGTGCAAACCGGTATGCATCATCGGCGGTCCTGCGAACATTGAAGATATACGCATCAAAGCTCGACCGGGTGTGGATATGAAGATCACCGAAATAGGCATTTCGGTCTTCATTGTATCCAGCTGTCCGCTCGGTCGATTGAGCATCTGTTTGCGTTTCTGCGGTATCGGATTCCGGTGCAGACGATTCTGGCGCAGGGTTACTGCACGCAGCCAAAGCAATCGCCGAAACGGCGAGGCTCAGATATCTCTTCATGTTTTCCTCCCAATGGGCAGGTTTCCTGCTCTCATTGGTGGAAATAGTGCGCCGTTATTACAGATGTGTCCAGCTTGACGCCCGGTAAAGACTAGACGGGGCTGATGTCGGTAATCTTGTATGTAAGGGGTGTTTCACCGTGGCTGGCGATGGTGACATATTCGCCTTCCTTGAAGACATGATCACCAAGCCGGTAGCCGGATTCATCATCGCCCTCATCATCTTCATCATAGTGAAAGAACCAGCGGCTGCCCCGATGGGTCAGTTTGCCGGTGGCGTGCTCATCGGGATCCGGGCTGAACCGAACGACATGGCAGGCATCACGGTGCGCCCGCCAGGCTTCAAGATCAATCTGCCCGGACGTGTCCAGCGGAGCGACCAGCGTGTAGCCCTGACCGGCGTCGCCGTTCGGCAGGCCAGGATTGCGGGCAAGTTGGAGTACAATCTTGGACAGGCTCATGTCTGAGTCTCCTTTAGTGGGCCAGAGCAAGTGCGGGGGCATGTTCCGCGTTCAAAAGGCGCCGTGTCGTGCCACCGAAGATCCGCTCAGCCAGACGTGAATGACCGTAGGCGCCCGCAAGGATCATGCTAGCATTCGTGCCTTTGGCCATGGCGAGCAGTCCAGATGCGACTTCACCTTCGATTTCCATCAGGCGCGATGAAATACCCTGCAAGAGAAGCCAGTCGGAAAGGGCCTCCGGGGCGGCAATTTCCCTTTCAGGATCCTTGTTCAGATCGTCTGTGTTCTGTGCGATGATGACATCTCCAATTGCGCGGAGGAGAGGCAGGTGGAAGCGGACAGCGCGTGCGGCGCCATTGCTGCCATCCCAGGCGATGATCGCCGGACCTGACATGTCGGTCGATGTTCCTGCCAGAACAACAGGCAAGTGTGCGTCCATTAGCACATGGTCAAAACCGATATTCAGCGGTTGCGAGGCATCTGTGGCCGCACGCGGAAAGATCACTGCATCAGCCAGAGCCGCAGCGTTAGCCGCAGCGCGTTCGACAGTGTTCACTTCGTGCTTGAATTCGCAAGTGACGTCGTCGACGCCCTGCTTTGCCGCCTGAAAGGCTTCGCGGGCGTTGGCGAGCACTTCTTCCTGCATGTCGAAGATGGATTGAGTGGCAACGCCGGTCAGTCCCGCAGCTTCCGGTGTCGCGATCACCATCATGGCAGAGTTCGGATCGGGAAGGGCGCACAAGGCACGCACTGGAACGTTCATGCGACGGGCCAATGACAGCGCAGTCTCTACGGTGGCACGGTCGGTCTCAACCGTTCCCTGCAACATGGCTACTACGGACATTGTCTCACTCCTCGTGTCGATCAGCTTCGATAGGATATGTGTAACATCTATCGCAGAGAACGAACTAAGTGAGACTACCTAATCTGTTCGGCCAATCCGTTGGCGGGCGATCCGGTCTGCCACATGGTTGGTCGGCTCGTTTGTCTCAAGCGCCGCGTCCAGGACTTCTCCAAGCGTTTCCATAAGTGTGTGGACCTTGGCATCTACCCATTCACGCGAATAGGTGCCGGATATCTCTGCGCATACATTGATGATCCCGCCGCCATTGATGACATAGTCCGGCGCATAGAGGATTCCCCGGCGACGGAGCAGTTCACCCATTTCAGGCACGATCAGCTGATTGTTCGCGCCCCCGGCNATGGCCTTCACACGAAACCGCTCAAGCGTCTGCTCGTTGACAATCGCGCCCAGCGCGTTTGGTGAGAAGATGTCCGCCTCGGCGTCATAAATCTCATCCGGCGCCACGATCCGTGCTCCGGTGCGGGATGACACGTCCGCCAGTGCCACCTGATCAATATCGGTGATGATCAGATTTGCGCCTGCCTTGGCCAGATGTTCGCAAACATGACCGCCAACCGACCCCACTCCTTGAACTGCGATCGTCCGGCCATTCAGGTCGTCGGTTCCGAAGGCACGCTTGGCGGTTTCGCGAATGCCCAGATAGATACCCATGGCTGTTATCGGGGAGGGGTCACCGCTTGCTGCGATGCCCTGGTCCAACCCGGCTACATGAGCCGTCTCTTCGCGCACGATCTGCATGTCGGCGACATCAATCCCAACGTCTTCTGCCGTGATGTATTTGCCTTGCAGGCTCTCCACCGCCCGCCCGAATGCGCGGAACAAGTCCTGAGATTTGTCGGTCTTTGCATTACCCCAGATGACTGCTTTGCCGCCGCCCAGTGGAATGTCGGCCATGGCGTTCTTGTAGCTCATGCCATGGCTGAGGCGCAGCGCGTCGCGCAGCATGGCTTCGCCGGTGTCATAATTCCACATGCGGCATCCGCCAGCCGCAGGGCCTCGCGCCGTTGAATGGATCGCGACAATCGCCCTCAGGCCGCTTGCCGCATCGTGAAACATGTGCACGCCCTCATGGGCATCGAAGGAAGAATGGTCAAACATGCGAGGGATCGTCAGTTGCAAATGAAACGAAAGCCGCGTGTAGGCCCTCGTAGTTGACCGCGTCAACAGGGCCAGCGCTCTTGGACTTGGCGTGAAAATGGCATATCTGCCGTGCCGCAGGCCACCAAGGGTCGCAATCNAGCGTCAGGAGCCACAGGAATACGCTCGAAAACCATTCAGATCACTCATCTGATGCAGACTGCTTAACCACGCAATGCGTTGACACCTCAGCAGGATTTGCAGCGTATCCTCCCGCCAGTCATGCAGCTTCGTTCCGTTTTCCTTGCCATTGGCATCATGACCGTCCTGCTCGGCATGGCGATGATTCCGTGCGCGTTGATCGACATGGCTGATGGTCGGCAGGAGACATATGTCTTCGAAGTCTCTGCATTTGGCTCAATTTTGATCGGATCGTGCATCTGGGTCTTGTCGCGCGGCGAAGTGGAGCGCTCAGGTCAGCGTGAAGGATTTCTGCTGACCGTCCTGGTCTGGGTATTTCTGCCCATGATTGCCGCGATTCCGTTTNTGGCGCTGGGCATGAGCTTCACTGACGCCATGTTCGAGTCGATTTCGGGCCTGACGACAACCGGCGCAACNGTGCTGACTGGGCTTGATGACATGCCGCGCGGGATCTTGCTGTGGCGGGCAATCCTGCAATGGATCGGCGGGATCGGTATCATCGTGACGGCCATTGCCATCCTGCCACAGCTAAGGGTCGGCGGTATGCAGCTGTTTGAACTCGAAAGCTCAGACATTTCAGGGAAATTCCTGCCGCGCATTACCGATATCGCCGCCTATCTCGGCCTCACATATCTGCTGATCTCGGTGCTGTGCGCGTTCCTCTATTACCTGACAGGCATGAGTTGGTTCGATGCGATTGCGCATGCGATGACCACGATGTCAGCTGGCGGCTATTCCACCCATGATGCCTCATTCGGGTATTTCAACGACACGAATGCGCCTTATGTGGCGACCTTTTTCATGTTCGTGGCGGGCCTGCCATTCAGCCTGCTGGCCATGCTGATGCTGCAAGGGCGCATTCGCCCGATGCTGTCAGATCCACAACCGCGCCTGTATGTGTGTCTTGCGCTGGCCTTCTCGACGATCATCGTGGTGTACCACGAAGCCGTTGTAGACCCGCCCGTCTTCGACCACATCTTTCACGGCTTCAAGGAAGCCCTGTTCAACATCATCTCGATCATGACAGGCACAGGCTACGCGTCCGCGCCCTATGATACGTGGGGGCAACCGGTCATGGTTGTGTTCCTCGGCGCGACGTTTGTTGGTGGGTGTGCGGGATCGGCAGCCTGCGGCCTGAAAATGTTCAGGCTTGAGATCGCCGCGAAGACCATACTCGCCTATTCCCAGAAAATGATTCAGCCCCATCGCCGAACGCCCGTGCGTTATGCCGGCAAGACCGTGGACGAGGAAGTCCTGCAGTCGGTTATGGTGTTTGTCAGCCTCTATCTGCTGACCTTCCTCGTCGCGGCAGCCTTGATCAGCCTTACGGGCGTGGATGCCCTGACGGCGATTTCAGGTGCCGCAACCAGCGTCTCGAATGTTGGGCCTGGTTTGGGGCCAATGATCGGGCCGTCGGGAACCTTCCAGCTATTGCCGGACTTTGCGAAATGGGTCTGCGCCATCGCCATGCTGCTTGGGCGGCTTGAGTTTGTGGCGGTGTTCGTGGTGCTGACGCGGCGCTTCTGGCGCGGTTAGGCCTAGTTCCAGGGATTGAACCGCTTGACCGGGCGTGGCGCCGGTGTCTCAGCTTCTGGCACTTCTTCCTCAGACGCGGCAGCCGGTTCCGGCGCGGCAACAGCTTCTGGTACGAATTCCGGCTCTGGTGCCGGGCTGTGTTGGGGCTCCGTCACGGGCTGAGGTCGGTCGTACTCTGCTATCGGTTCCACGCTCTCATCTGCTTCTGCGAGCGGCGTGTCGTGGCCCAGCCAGGTGGGAAGATCGCTGGTACCATCGATGACGACATCCGGCGCAGGTTCGGTTTCCTCGGGCGTGCTGGCCTCGACGGGAGCGGGCGGCTCAATAGAGTCCCGGGGCGCGGTGATGCCCGACAGGCTGAAGGACCGCATGGGTTCCGGGGAAGGTTGGGGCGCTTCGACGGTTTCGATTGGTTCGGGTTCTGAAGGCGCTTCGTCTGCGACTGGAGCCTCCGGAGAGCTGTCGACAGGACGATCCGGCGCAGGGGCTGTGTCGGTGCGGTACGCGCCGAGGCTGCTGCCATAGCCGCCACCGAAGAAGCCGCCAGTGTTGCCGAAACTGCCTTGCGGGGCAGGGGCTGGCTGTGGCTCAGGGTCATCAGCGGCTTCCGTCTCGGTTTCAGGCGCGTCGATGTCTTTCTCGTATTGCGGGGCTNGGTCTGCTGTTNTGTCTTCTGCGGGGTCTGCATCGAATACAGGTGTTTCGGGCGCGTCTTCGGATGTGGGGGTGAAGTTTCCAAACGGNTCGGCCTGNGCGTAGCCGGGCGCATCTGAAACGTCCTCAGAGAAGGCGGGCGCGTAGGCGTGGTCGGCTTGTGCTTCTACAGGTGCAGCCTCTTCCACGATGTCCGNAACGGGAGAATCTTCGGCAGGCTCTGGTGCCGTGTCTTCTGNTGTCGTTGTTGTGAATCCTGTGGGTGTGTAGCCACCGGCGGGCTCATTGAGCGGCGTTGGCTCTTCGATCTCTTCCAGCGCAGCAGGTTCGTCTTCCGGTGTCACGCTGAACGCATTGATCGCATCGTGTTGCGCATCGTCGCTCGCTGTCGCGTCGGTGTCGCCGTCTGTCGCGACGGTGTCGTCATATGTCGCCGTTTGTTCAATTTCGTCGCCGGATGTCGTCTCACTGTCGACTTCGGTCGCCGTCACGGCTGTGTTCTCGTCCGTCAGGATCTCGTCTTCCTGCGCCGCCTCTTCAGGCCCGGCAGGCGCAACCATGGAGGCACCATTGACCTGGTCAGCGAGGCTGGCGACCGCGAAGGTGATGTCTTCGGACTGGCTGTCCATCTCGGCATAGTCTTCCGCGTCGAGCGGGGAACTGTCATCGAGTGGGTCTTCGACACTGTCTTCGGTCACCTCGACCATTTCGACTGGTTCGTCGACCGGTGGATCGATCANCTCTTCAGCCGGGGCCTCCACAGCGTCCAGTCCGGCCANCACGGCGCTGATGGCTTCTTCCGCGCCGCGCGCATGGCGTTTGGCTTCGCGGTACAATTCTTCGACGAATTGCGCATAGGGGCGGCCCTCTGCGTCGATCTCATCAGCAAATTCGGNCGGGCTGCAGGTCTCTATTTCGCGGCCCTGGGAATCTGTCAGCAGCACCGCNTGGGGGTCGGCTGTCAGCGTGACCCGATATCCTTCGGTGTCGTGGGTGATGTTCCCATCTTCGCCTTCCTGCCACGCCACTTTTTGCCGGCGCGTCATGTCGCCGAGCTTGTCGATCAGCCGTTTGGTCGATGGGTGTAGCATCAAGACCCGCCTTTCTGTTTGTCCCGCGCCTGCGTTTCTATCAATTACAAGCTGCTAGGCGAATGATCAAACGTCCAGACGCGCCAAAATCATGGAAATGGCGCGAAATCCGGCAGGTTACAGTTTCCGCTGAGTTAATCGGCGGTCTGGGGCAGCTCTGGCAGGAACATCATGCGCGCAAGAACGGGTTGCGACGTGTCGCCATTTGTCGCGAAGCCCCACTGAAAGCGTGCGCCCGTGTCNCCNCTTGTGCAGATCAGGAGCCCTTCGGCCTCATCCACGCCGTCCTGACAGGTTTCTCNCTGTGCATCGGTGAGCTGGTCGAGCGTGAAGCTGCCCACGCGTTCGCCGCCCGGACCGGCAACATCCGGGTGCGTGGTCGTGACACGCTGGACCTGGCCAAGTGACCAGTCAGGCTCCAGCACAAAGGCGGCTTCGGCCTGGCTGTCGGCGACAACTTTGAAGACCGGATAGGTCTGGCCTTCTGCCTGCATCTGGTCCGGGACGACCTCAAAACCGGGGAAGGCGGCGCGGATGGCATTTGTATTGAAGGGAATTGCGCCGGACAGGGATGCCGCGCCATCCGGGCCAATGGTCGCGAGCGGCGCTTCAGGAAGCGAGGCCTCCTTCGTTTCGGCCTTCACTCTGGCGACATCCTTCAGGAAATCCTTCACGGGTTCCCCTTCTACGACGGAAAGGTCTGTTCGGAATCCACGGACCACGCCATTCGGATCGACAAGCAGGTAGGACGGCGTCCATTTGATGGCGAGCGCGTCGCGCAGGCTGGCATCTTCATCGAGCAGCGTTGGATAGGAGTATCCCTTGTCCTCGAAATAGGCGCTGACAGAACCGTACTTTCCGTACATGTCAGACGGCGTCGCGCGATTGGCGTTGGCCGGCGTGTGGATGGACAGGAAGCCGAGATCCGGATCCTGCTCGATCGCGGTGACCAGCGCAGCGACATAAGGCGCGTCGGCCATGCAGTCGCCACACCAGATGCCCCAGACGTCGATCACATTCCATGTGCCGTCCAGCGAGGCCGGATCAAATGAGGTGCCGTCCGCCATCTGGCCGGTCAGGGCGGGCAGGGGCTCTCCCAGGAGAGCATAGCTGTAGGGCCGGCCGTCTGCGTCGCGCGCGATGGTTTCGCCTTCGCGAACCGTCGCGGTTTCCGGTGCGACCGTGTTGGAGGTGATGAAGCCCGTTGCAGCGTTCGGATCCGTGCTGACGCCGTGATCGGCTTTGTCTGCTCCTTGCCCGCAGGCTACAAGTGCGATCAGGCTGGCGGCAGAAATGAATTGGCGGATCATGATGGCTCCAGTTCGGGCAAGTCGATGGGCTTCAACATAAGGTCTTGTCCCCAAAAGGAAAACGCCCCGAACCGAAGTTCGAGGCGCTCGCAGCCTTCAAACTGAAGAGGATCAGCTGAAGATTTCGAACAGGCCGGCTGCGCCCATACCGCCGCCGATACACATGGTGACAACACCATATTTCGCGCCGCGACGCTGGCCTTCCATCAGAAGGGAGCCGGTGCAGCGCGCGCCGGTCATGCCGAATGGGTGACCGATGGAGATCGATCCGCCATTGACGTTGTACTTTTCCGGGTCGATGCCGAGACGGTCGCGGCTGTAGAGGCACTGCGATGCGAAGGCTTCGTTCAGTTCCCACAGGTCGATGTCGTCGACTTTCAGGCCGTGACGCTCCAGTAGGCGTGGAACAGCGAAGACCGGGCCGATGCCCATTTCATCCGGGTCACAGCCAGCAACGTTGAAGCCAACGAAACGGCCGAGCGGCTTCAGGCCACGCTTTTCGGCTTCCTTGGCTTCCATGACGACCACAGCGGCGGCGCCATCGGACAGCTGGGACGCGTTACCGGCGGTCACGTATTTGCCTTCCTTGACGACCATGCCGCCAGAGAAGACCGGCTTCAGGCCAGCAAGGCTTTCATAGGTCGTGCCGGGGCGGTTGCACTCGTCACGGTCACAGACGACTTCCTGGAAGGTTTCTTCACCTGTTTCGCGGTTGACCAGTTTCATCGTGGTCTTCAGCGGAACGATTTCCTCGGCCATGTAGCCTTTTTCCTGGAAGGCAGCGGTGCGCTTCTGGGATTCAACGGAATATTCGTCCTGATACTCGCGGCTGACGCCATACCGATCCGCAACGATCTCGGCGGTCTCGATCATGGTCATCCAGATCGCAGGCCACTTCTTCATCAGTTCGTCTTCGGTGTAGCGGTGCACGTTCATGTGGCCGCTGCGGGAAACCAGGGAGAGGGATTCAACACCGCCGCCGATGGCAACCGGAGCGCCTTCATTGATCACGGTGTGCGCGGCGTTCGCGATGGCCTGCAGGCCGGAAGAGCAGAAACGGTTGATCGTGGCGCCAGACGTGGTGGACGGGCAGCCAGCCCACAGAGCTGCGTTACGGGCCACGTTGTGGCCGGTTGCGCCTTCTGGCTGGGCAGAGCCGAGGAACACGTCTTCCACGGAAGCGGCCTCGATGCCGGCGCGGTCGATTGCGCCCTTGATGGCATGGCCGGCCATCGTGATGCCGTGCGTGTTGTTCAGGGATCCGCGGCTGGCTTTCGCCATGCCGGTCCGGGCGTAGGATACAATAACGGCTTCGCGCATGAGCTTTCCTCCAAGATAAGCGTCGTTGTTGCGGCGCACACTAATCAGCAGAATTCCGCAACGCCAGCCTTACCTTAGCGTAAGCGGAACGCAGAAACTGCATTGTGATCGAAAAACCCGTGCGAGCAGGGGGCTGAAGCCCGTCCGAATGAAACCTAGTTCTCTCCCGGTTGATACTTGAAAGACCAGGTCAGCGAGTAGATCGGATCGTCGTCAAGGCTGGGTACGGGCTGTTCGAACGGCTGGGCCATTTCAAGCCCCAGCGAGGCATAGGTCTTCCATTTCAGGCGTACACCCAGGCCGGCTGATCCAAGCGTGATATCGCGCAATNCGGTGCCAGNTGCGTTCANNGATCCGCCGCCATAATCTGCAAAGGCATAGATCTCGCTATTCTTGAAATCGCCATCGCTGAGCGGCCGATAGGCNGGNTCGATCAGGCCAGCATAGCCAGTGTCGAACGCCACCAGGCCGTTGCGAAAGCCGCGACCATAATTCGTGCCGCCAATCAGAAAACGTTCATTCGCAGGCAGGGTGTCATTCGTCCACTGTCCGGTGAGGGACGCGCGCAGGAACGTACGCTCCCCGAATTTCTGAACCAGCCGCCCGGTGCCGCCGAGCTTGCCGAAATCGAGTGATGCACCGGGCGTCGAGGTCTCGGCACCTTCAATATCCACCCCGCGGGAATAGAGNANNCTGCCTGTCAGNAGGCGTGTCTTTGCTGACTTGCGCGCAGACAGGCCNAGGCGGGCTGCNGTGACTTCGTCATTGGCGATGACCGAGCCNAAGGCNGCATTCGAACTCATTGTGTGATCGATCCGTAGGCTGGCCGAGACTTCATGCTTGAAGTCCAGGAGGATCGGGTGGGTCAGACTCGCCGACAGCCGCGTCGCTTCGCCTTCAATGGGCAGCGTGTCGGGTTTTGTTTCTTGGTACACAGCGGCGACATCCAGCAATGTTCCGCGCAGGCCGACAGNCGTGGCATAGGTCAGCTGCGCGGACCGGGCCTGTTCGCCATCGCTCGCGACCGAGACTTGNCCGGAAAGCTTGTCGCCTTCCCGGAGGAGGCCGTAGACGGTTCCGCCCGCTGCGATGCGCCCGGTATCGATCAGGCGGGATTCGCGACTGTCGAAGCCGGCATAGAAGCGGTTCTTGCGAGGTTCGATGTCGAGGATGAGNTTGGTGNCGCCTTGTTCTCTGGTTGTGCCAAGGCGGGGGGTGACCTTCAGGCCGGGCACGCGCCGGACGAGTGACAGGGCGCGCTCATAATCCGTACTCGAAGCAGGCTGCTGACCGACAAGGGGCGCCACATAGCCTGCGATGAGCGGGCTTTCCGTCAGCTCACCATCCTTCCGGATGATCGCCTGTTTTACATAGCCTTCAGCTATATGAACCCGCACCACGCCCTTGGAAAAATCCTGCACCGGAACCGCCAGAGAGAAGAGCGCGACAGGAGAATTCTGGTACGCCTCCGACATGGCGGCGGCGAGAGCTTTGAGAGTTTCTTCGTCCGTGGGCTGACCGAGAAATGCCTCGGCCGCGAGCGCGACATTTTCCGGAACCTCGGAGCCGACAAAGTCAATGACTTCAATGCTTGCCTTCGTCTTTTCAGTTGGCGTCGAAACGTCGAGCCGGCCGCGTATTTGAGGCGCTTCGAGTTTGGGTGGTTCGGTCTCAGGTGGTGAAAACCCCGGATCGAGTGAGGGATCAGGATCAGTCGCGGAGCTCTGAAGCCCCGCGGCTGGNAGTGGCAGAAGCATCGCGCTCAAAAGCACGAACGGCACTGCGATATGAGCGCGATGTTTCATGTCTTGGCCTGGGCTTAGCGTCCGCCGCCCAGTCCGGAAAGCAACCCGCCAAGGCCGCCTTCGCTGTCGTCGTCAGAGCTGCCGGTGACANCGTCCAGAAGGCCTGCTTTCCCTTCGCCGGAGAGGAGGTCTTCCAGCCCTTCCTGCAGGTCTTCGCCTGCGTCTGCCAGCAGGTCACCGGACGAGTCGGGATCCAGCAAGTCGGTCCCGCCGAGCGTGTCCTCCACGCCGCCAACAACATCAACTGTCGCGACGCCGGGGATTTCCAGGCCACCCTCACTTTCAGGGGCCAGGTCGACATTCAGCAATGTGTCGTCGCTCGCGACGCCTGCTTCGAGAAGTGTGCCGGATGCCTGCTCTTCAGACAGGACACTGAGGCCAATGAGGCCAGCCTCGCCGTCTCCGCCGAGCGATTCGGACTGGTCGAGCAGGTTCACCGAGGCCAGGGTTGCTTCGCCTTCAATGAGATCGCCTTCACCTCCGATGACATCCACGCTGGCCACGCCCGGAATATCGAGCCCGCCATCGCTGTTTGGNGCGAGGTCTGCGTTGAGGAGCGTGTCATTGCTTCCNACGCCGATTTCGCCNAGCGTTCCGGATTGTTGGTCGGCTGCCAGAATGCTCGTCCCGATAAGGGAGTCAGAGCCGTCGGCACCGCCCACAACATCGGCCGCGCCAACGCTTGCGGTCAGGATTGGCGACGGCGCTTCAAGCACACCATCCACCAGGGGTTGTTCCCCATTGCCAAATCCGCTGAGTGCGTCGCCTGTCGCGGTGACGGTGTCTGCCGCTGCGACAATGATGTCGCTGACGACATTGCCGTCCGAACCGCCAACTCCTGCCGCGAGCTGCTCACCCGTTTCTGACAGGGTATCGCCAAGCGAGACGGCAGGCTCACCAATGACAGGCGGGGATGTGGACGGGTCGCCCAGATTGGCCAGCAGGCCTGTGCCGCCGATGCCGTTATCGCCTGTCAGGCCGCCCACGGCGATCATGCCAGCCTCGCCGAGTCCGAAATTGCCATCCTGGCCGTCCATGCCGTCCATTCCGTCGGCGCCATCAGTGCCATCCCGGCCATCAATGCCATCGCGTCCGTCTGCGCCGGGCGCTCCGCGTTCACCCTGCGGGCCAGCCGGGCCTTGTTCGCCCTGAGGGCCAGCGGGACCCACTTTGCCAGCCGCGCCGGATGCGCCGGGGGTGCCGATACTGGCATACCGTTTGGTCCCGCTGGAGTTACATGCGGTTGCCATCAGCAGTGCGCCAATGGCGGCGGTTGTAATGAGGTGTTTCTGCATTGAGGTCGTCCTCCTTTGTAGCCAGCGGCTAAGGGATCGGGCCTTTTCGGCCCTTGTACTGGCCAGCAATCAAAGGGTGTTGGAGACATGTTGCAGAGGCATTTCGAGATCCTGCCATTCCGCGAGACCTCATTTACGTTTCGATAAGAAGCCAAGCGTTTCCGCGTCAGGTCAGCCGCGGTTTCCGTCTTCGAAACTTGCCAGAGTCCACTCTGCAAACTCAGACAGGTTTCCGCTACGGAACTTGAATCCTGCAATGCCTGCTGCACGCGCAGCGGCGATGTCGGTATCCTTGTCGCCGATCAGGAAACTTTGTTCACGTTTGACCGGAAATTCAGCCATCGCCGTCAGCAGCATTCCGGGATTGGGCTTTCGGTCAAAACTTTTTTTCCGATAAAGCGGGTTCTCACCCTCTTCGTGGAAGGGGCAATAATAGACCTTATCAATGTTAGCGCCTTTCATCGAAAGTTCCGCCAACATCCAGTCATGAAGCGTTTGCATATCGCTTTCGGAATAATAGTTCCGGGCGATGCCTGACTGGTTTGTCACGACGAATACGAACCAGTTTCGCGCATTAAAGGCTGCGATCGTTTCCGCCGCGCCGGGAATCCACTCGAAGTCCTCGATGCGGCTGACATAGCCCTTGTCGACGTTGATCACGCCATCTCGATCTAGAAACAGGGCTGGCCGGGAAGCAGTCATTGGATCGGTCTCTGCCCGTCCTCCCGCCAAGTTGCAACTCTCCCATTGGGGGGAATTTGCTGGACCTGACCGGCAAAAGCAGATTTCCTTAACCATGGAGGGGCCGAAAGAGCCCCCCGAAATGCCTTAAGGGAGGGCGTATTATGGAAAGTATCTTACCACTCATTCTGAGCGCGATTGGCGGGCTAGTCATTGGACCGTTGGTTGCGCGCCTTGGCGGCGGCGGTGGCACCGGGGGACTTATCGGCGGCATTGTTGGCGGCATTGGCGCGCATTTCGGACTGGATGCGGCAGGTATTCAGGTGCTGGGAGATGCGGCAGCTGATCCTGCATCCCTGATGAATATTATCAACTCGCTGCTCGAAGGCGGCGTGGGTGGTGGCATCGTTGGCGTGCTGGCCGGACTGGTCATGAAGCCGAAGGGCTGATCTCGCTGCGAAATCCAACGGACGCCGGCCCTGTCAGGGGCCGGTTGTCCCGTCATCGTCGGGCAGGGCGCCCCGGTTCGCGATGACCCCCCGCTGAAAGGGAATGAGCGAGACTGCCGTCAGGATTGCGGCGAGCAGGAATGCCGCGCCTGCAAAGTGAATGCTGGATTCCGGACGGGTGAAGTAAAACAGCGCGCCGCTCATCAGGATCGGGCCGAAGATCATCGCGAACGAGTTCAGGCTGGCGGACGCCCCCTGCAATTCACCCTGGGCATTCTTGGGGGTAACAGTCGACATGAGCGCATTGAGGGCGGGGTTTGCCACGCCGCCGAGCGCGTTGAGCGGAATGATGAGATAGACGATCCATCCGGCGCCCGCGATCGCGAACAGGAAAAGCGATACGGCATTGATGAGGATGCCATACAGGGCGGTGCGAACCGTGCCGAAGCGTTTCAGCGCCTGTCCCATGAGACCGGCCTGCACGATTGCCGCGCCGACGCCCACAAGGCCCAGCGACAGACCGATATCGCGCGGCGTCCAGTCATAGCGGATCTCGGTATAGACCGACCATGTGGACGGGAAGACGGTGTGCGCCAGGAAGAAAATGCCTGCACAGGCAAGGAACCAGGACACGTGGGGCAGTTTGGAGAAGTGTTTCACCGCGCCGAACGGGTTTGCGCGTTTCAGGTCAAAATTGCGTCGGTCTTCCTGGTTGAGCGATTCCGGAAGCACGAATGCGCCATAGATGAAGTTGAGACCGGCGAGCGCAGCGGCGGCGAAGAAGGGCGCGCGCGGGTCGAAATCCCCGAGGAAACCACCCAGAACCGGGCCGAACACGAACCCGAACCCGAATGCTGCGCCCGTCATGCCGAACGCCTTGCCGCGTTCTGCCGGTTCGGTGACGTCGGCAATATAGGCGTTGGCCGTTGAGAACGTCGCGCCTGAAATTCCGGACAGGGCCCGCCCGAGAAACAGGAGCCAGACAGAGTTGGCAAAGCCCATGATCAGGAAGTCCAGCCCCAGCGTCGCGATTGAGGCGAGCAGGATGGGGCGACGGCCATACCTGTCAGACAGCGATCCCAGAACCGGCCCGAACAGGAAATTCATGATCGCATAAGTCGCGCCGAGCGCGCCGATATATAGTGTGGACTGTTCCGCAGAGATGTTGCCGAGTTCCTGCACCAATGTCGGAATCACCGGGATGATCAGGCCGAAGGCCAGCATGTCGATCGCGACCGTGATGATCACGAACATGAACGCGTTCTTGCCGTGGCGCTTCGTTGAGGCAGGGGAATCTGTCATGCGCGCATCTGGCCGTAGCGTCCGGTCTGGTCAATGCGTTTATGCGTCCACTTTATTGACCATGTCGCCGGGTGACGCCTTGCCGAGCAAACCGGGCTGTGGCCAGTCTGGGAAATGACCGATGGAATTCCCGTCACGCGTCGGCTCGTGTCCGCCCAGCGGGCTGACAATATTCGCCAAATGGTGCGCAGAGCAGAGACGCTCGGAGATGCGCCTGATGCGTCTCGGCTGGCGAGGCCGGACGACGCGCCGGCGCTCTATGCCCTGTTGTCTGATCCTGCAGTCCATGCACCGATTTACACGCTGCCGCGTCCGCTGACAGAGGCAAGTGTTCAGGCGTTCATCCAGTCCCATCTGGACGAACGGGAGGCGGGCACGGGCCTGCTGTTCGTGCGGGCGGCAGAGGATGGCCGCATCATGGGCTACAGTGATGTGCAGGTCTGGCCGCACTGGGCCGCGGGGGAGCTGGGCGGCGCGCTGCACCCGTCAGAGCACAATAGAGGGCAGGGCACACGCGGCGCGGCGGCAAGCTTCGACTGGATGTTCGAATCGCTCGATCTGGACCTGCTGTGTGAAACGGCCAGCCTTGAGAATGTGCCCACCCAGCGCATGCTGGACGGTATGGGCTTTGAGCGCAAAGGCGAGGTAGAAAGCCGTCGGCCGGACGGCTCGGCGCGACGGTCCCTCGTCTGGGAAATGACGCGAGATGCCTGGCGCGCCAGACAGGGGGCCGGTCAGCCTTAACAGCGCCTGCAAGGCCGGATAAGGATAAGGTCTGCGAATCCGGAGGGCCCGACACGTGCTGACCTATATCCTGCTTGGCCTTGTGGCCGTTCTCATTGTCGGGGGCGTGCTCATCTACAATCGCCTCGTCAGCCGGTCACAGATGGCCGACAATGGATGGTCCGACATTGATGTTCAGCTGAAACGCCGGGCGAACCTTATCCCCCAATTGGTGGAGACGGTGAAAGGCTATGCCGCGCATGAGCGGGACTTGTTCGCGGAGATCACCGAAAAGCGAACCCAGGCCCTGGCAGCGGGTGATGATCTCGCGAATCGGGGCGCGGCGGAAAGCGCGCTGTCGCAACCGGTTGCGCGCCTGATGGCTGTGGCCGAGGCGTATCCAGACATGAAGGCCAGTGCGAACTTTCTGGAGTTGCAGCAGGAGCTTTCCGAGACCGAGGACAAGATCGAGATGGCGCGGCGTTTCTACAATGGGGCTGTGCGTGAGCTGAACACCAGTATTCAGAGCTTTCCGGCCAATCTGCTTGCCGGACCGTTCGGGTTCCACGCGCGATCATATTTCGAAGTCGACATGGCCGATCGCGCACTGCCCGAAATCGATATGGGGAGCCGGTCGTGATGCTGCGCCTTTTCGCGGCATGCCTGGCCGCCAGCCTGCTTGTGCTTTCCGCCGTCGCGGAAGAGCGGATCAACAGTTTCGACGTGGCCATCACGGTGGAAGAAGATGGCGATATTCAGGTGTCTGAAACACTTCAGGTTACATCAGAGGGCGTCCGCATCCGCCGGGGCATTTTCCGCGAATTGCCGCGATACTACGCCGATGATGAAGGGCAGCCGGGGGACAAGCTGCCCTACCAAATCAATGTAAAGCGCGTGACACGGGATGGCCGCAAGGAGCCCTATGCCGTGGAACGCGACGGCAATGCCTTCCGTATCCGGATCGGGGATGCGGATGTGTTCATAGATCGCGGCGCGCATACCTATGAGATCGAATACGAAGTAAAGAACCAGATCCGCTACTTCGACACGTATGACGAATTGTACTGGAACGTGACGGGAAACTATTGGCTGTTCCCGATAGATCAGGCCGCGGCGCGTATCACGCTGCCAGAGGATGCACGCGTGGTCTTGCAGGACGGATATACAGGCGGTTACGGAAATGCGGGCAGCGATTACGCCTATCGGCAAAGCGGCGGCGCCCATGTGTTTGAGGCAACGCGACCCTTCGATGCCGGAGAGGGCCTGACCATCTCGCTGGGTCTTGAGAAGGGCGTGATTGAACCGCCGTCATTTGCAGACAAGAGCGTGCTCTGGTGGTTCCGGTATGGCGCGCTGGGCATATTGCTCGCCTCATTCCTGGGTGTTCTGGGATTCCTGATGCGCAGCTTCCGGAAAGTCGGAGAAGATCCTCCGAAGGGCCCGGTCTTTGCGCGTTATGAGCCGCCAGAAGGGTTGTCTCCGGCTGCGGTGCATCACGTTTACTTCAGGGGCTTTCGCGGCCACGGGGCGCTGATCTCGACACTGATAAATATGGGCACAAAAGGCCTCGTGGATATTGATGCGTCAGAGAAGAAGTCCACTGTGCTGACCCGCAAGGGCGGTGCGGCGGCCACCCTGACTGCTGACGAGCAAAAGCTCGATAGCGAATTGTTCGATGGCAAGAAGACGCGCACGCTGGGCGGCAAGTATGATGCCAGCTTTACCACCTCCTACACCTTGTTTCGCAAGGCCCTGTCGCGGAAATATGGCAAGCCGTATTTCCGTTGGAATTTGAGCTATACACTTGTGGCCGTGGTGCTGACCATTGTCGGGGTCGCTGTGGCGATTACACAGACGGTCAATTGGTCCGTCTGGCATTTGGCGTTCATCCTGGCGCTCGCTGCGCTCAATGGCCTGTTCATGTATCTGATGCCGGCCCCGACGCCGAAAGGGCAGAAGATCCGCACAGAGATCGAGGGTTTCAAACTGTATCTGGAAACAGCTGAGAAGTTGCAGCTGAACTCGGTCGAAGTCGGCAGGGATGCACCGCCGCCCATGAGTGTTGAGCGATATGAGCGGTTCTTGCCTTACGCGATCGCGCTGGATGTGGAAAAGCCCTGGACGAAGTATTTCGAGGACACATTGCCGACAGAGGCGGCGTCGTATGCTCCTGCCTGGGGACATTTCGGCAGTCGTTCGTTCAGCAATGTCGGCGGCATGAATGATGCCGTCATGTCCAGCATGAGCACGGGTGTCAGCGCTTCATTGCCGCAAAGTTCCAGCTCTTCCGGTGGAGGAGGGGGCGGCTTTTCCGGCGGCGGCGGCGGCGGCGGCGGGGGCGGTGGCTGGTAGCTGCCTAGCGAGCGCCCGGTGCGTGGCGATCAAGGAAGGGCACGATAAGATCCAGCAGCACGGGGATCATTTTCTCCGGCATGTCGTGGCCCCATTTGTCGAGGATGTTTAACTCTGCTCCCGGAATACGGCGGGCGATATCCTCTCCGGCAGCCGGCTTGATCAGCGTGTCCACTGCGCCGTGCAGAACCAATGTAGGGTGCGATACGCGCTCCAAACGCTCATGCCATCGCGGCTGGGCCAGAATGGCTGCGTATTGCCGTGCGACGCCCATGGGGCGATCCGAGCGCGTCATGGCATCCATTGAAAGCTTCCGGATATCATCGTCTGAGTTGCGGATATCGGGATGCGATCCGTATGCCGCTGCAGACTTGACCGCCTGGTCCGCTATGGCTTCAGGCGTGCGTTCCGGCGGGACCGATGTAAGGGCCTCAATGGCAACCGGATCTGACGGGGGTAGGGACGGGTCACCCGATGTTGTCATTACCGGGATCAGTGTTCGAACTTTCTCCGGATGGTTCAGCGCCATGAGCTGAACGATCATGCCGCCCATCGACACGCCCAGTATGTCAGCCTGGTCTGCACCGAGGGCATCAACAAGGTTGGCGGCGTCTGCGGCCATGTCATCCAGAAGGTAGGGCACGCGTTCATGGACCGGTTCGCCCGCGGCAATGCCTTTGACGATGGTTTCGGGAGATGGCGGCACTTTGCCTGCCAGTTCCGTGCTCAGCCCGATGTCGCGATTGTCGAATACGACGACGCGTCGGCCGGCATCGGCCAATCCCTTCAGGAATGCTTCGGGCCACCGGGTCATCTGCCCGGAAAAGCCTGACACGAGCAGCATCAGCGGATCTTCAGGTGAGCCTGTCTCAGCGTACTCGATTTCAATTCCGTTGACGGCAATACGCGGCATACAAGATCCTTTAGCGGCTGAGTTCCTTCATCGCCTCATCCAGGCCTTCCAGCGTCATCTCAAACATGCGGTGCCCGCCAATCAGCTCACGGATCAGTTTGATGGAGCCGGTATATTCCCACGCGCCTTCCTTGACCGGGTTCAGCCAGACAAAGTTCGGATAACGCTCAACGAAGCGCTGGATCCAGATGCCGCCGGCTTCCTCGTTCCAATGCTCGACGGAGCCGCCTGCATAGGTGATCTCATATGGGCTCATCGTAGCGTCGCCAACGACGATGACCTTGTAATCGGATGGGAATTTGTTCAACACGTCCCAGGTCGGGATGCGATTGTTCATGCGACGGCGATTGTCCTTCCACAGACCTTCATAAGGGCAGTTGTGGAAGTAATAGTATTCGAGGTTCTTGATCTCGGACCGCGCAGCTGAGAACAGCTCTTCCATTACGCGGACATATGGGTCCATAGATCCGCCGACATCCAGCAGCAGGAGCACGGAGACCGTGTTGCGTTTCTCCGGGCGCATTTCGATGTCGAGATACCCCTTGCGCGCCGTGTTGCGGATGGTCTGGTCCAGATCGAGTTCATCATCAGCGCCGGTGCGCGCCCATTTGCGCAGGCGCTTCATGGCGATCTTGATGTTGCGTGTACCGAGCTCAACCGAGTCGTCGTAATTCTTGAATTCGCGCTTGTCCCAGACTTTCACCGCGCGGCGATGGCGGGATTTTTCCTGCCCGATGCGCACGCCTTCCGGGTTGTAGCCGTTGGCGCCGAAGGGCGATGTGCCACCCGTGCCGATCCATTTGTTTCCGCCCTCATGGCGCTTCTTCTGTTCTTCGAGCCGCTGTTTCAGCGTCTCCATCAACTTTTCGAAGCCGCCCATCGCTTCGATCTCGTCCATCTCTTCCTTGGTCAGGAATTTCTCGGTCATCTTGCGCAGCCATTCTTCCGGCAAATCCTGCACGTCTACCGCGTCGGCGAGCGTATCGAGCCCCTTGAAGACGTGGCTGAACACCTGGTCGAACTTGTCGATGTTGCGCTCGTCCTTCACCAGGGCCGCGCGGGAGAGGTAGTAGAAATCCTCCACCTCCATATTGATGACCTGCTTGTCCATCGCCTCCATCAGCAGGAGGTATTCCTTCAGCGTGACAGGCACTTTTGCTTCGCGCAGCTCATTGAAGAAGTTCAGGAACATGGGGCGGTCTCTTCGATTGGGTTCTCCTGAAAGATAGCGTCGCCGGGCCGCCCTGTCCAAGATGACGCTGGGAAAAGCAAAATGCAGCTTGACATGAAACCTTTTGGTTTCCTATTAGAAGGGAAACCAAAAGGTTTCCTATATGACTGATCCAGACGTATTCCGCGCGATTGCTGACCCCACTCGCCGCCAGATCATGGCCTTGCTCGCCGGCGGCGATTTGCGCGTGTCTGACATTGCCAGCCGGTTCGACATGAGCCGACCAGCGGTTTCCAAACATCTGGCCCTGCTTGAATCGGCCCAGCTGATCCGCGTTGAGCGCCAGGGCAGGGAAGCCATTAATTGTCTCAATCCCGACGGGCTGAAGCCTGTTGCGGAATGGCTGACCTTCTTCAGCCAGTTCTGGGACGACAAACTTCTCAAACTGAAACAGGCCGTGGAGGGATCCGATGACTGACGCCACTCTTACCAAAACCATATTCATCAACGCCGCGCCGGAACGGGTCTGGACCTATCTCGTCGAGCCGGAAAAACTGGCGCGATGGTTCCACGAGGCAGATTCGGACCTCAGCGCAGGCACTGACTATGCGCTGCTGCGCGAAAACCCGGACAAGCCCGACCCGAAGATGATTTGGGGCAAGGTTCTGGTGTCGGAGCCGCCTCATCGCCTGCGTTACACATTTACGCATGCGTTCCTGAATGGACACGAAACCATTGTGGACTGGACGCTGGAATCCGCATTTGGCGGCACACGACTGACACTGGTGCATTCCGGATTTGAAACGTTCGACGGTGATGTGTTCGACATGCTGACAAGTCACGACAAGGGCTGGGACCAGCATTTCGTTCGGCTGCGCACGGTGGCTTCCTGAGCGGCTTACTCATGCCCGGTTCAGCTGCTTCTTGCTAACCGGGCAGCATGAAATCCCTTCTGACCAGTTTGCTGTTCAGCATTGCCGCGTTCGGTTTGGACGCTGCACATGCGTTCGAACATCCGGCGTGCGGCACCGCTGATGAGGCGGCGTGCATGCTGGACGCGATCTGGTCGGCGGCTGAGCACTTGCCCGCAGAAAAGCAGAACCGGTTGAAGGCGCCGTTTTTGGAAACCGTGGCGAAGAGTGGCGACACGCTGTTGCTGCGGCACTGGCAGGCGCGGCTTGGCGCAGATCTGAGACGTGAGAAGGCCGTCGAACCCTATGCGAGGAAAAAGGCCAAGGCGGCTTTGTCGCGGGGGAATTGGACAGCATTTTTGCGCGATGCACGGGCAGGGGCGCAGCCTTTCAATATTGGCCGTCCTGAGATCATGGCAGAGGGCGCGCGTCTGGCACCGGACGCTCCAACCCGACGGCGCGTGGTTGATGCGATGTTCGAATTGGCCGGGCGTCCAATTGCAGCAAGCGGACTGGACCGGTCGTTTGAACAGGCCGATTTCGGTCATTCCCTCGCAGAACTGGCGATGGAGGCATGTGACTTGAGCAGTTTTGACCGGGCCATTGCGCTCACCGCTGATCCGGAGTCTCTACGCTATGCGCTGTGGCGGCGGCGGATTACCGGGCAGGCCGGAGCGCTGGCTGGGCGCATCCGGGCGGACGCGAATTCCGACGATACGCACCATGTTCGTCTTGCCCTCGACGGCTATGGACCCGTCCTCAAGCTCGGTTATTGCAATTGATGGGAACCTGAACCGGGTTCGCGCGTTACACGCGGATGGAGTTTACGCCCATTGAAGACCTGAAGACCGAAGTCGAAAACATGGCTTCAGCCTTCTTCAAGAGCCTGCCCAATCTCACCATTGCGCTGGTCATCCTGATTGTGACCCTGATTGCGGGCCGTATTGTCCGGGCGATTGTCTCGACGGCCATGCATCGCGCGCGGGTTCGGGACGCATTGGTGACATTGGCGCAAAACCTGATTTCCATCGCGGCCTGGATCGTCGGCGTTGCGATTGCGATGACGGTGATTTTCCCGTCCGTGTCGCCATCTGACATTATTGCCGGTCTGGGCCTGACATCGGTCGCGATCGGCTTCGCGTTCAAGGACGTGTTCGAGAATTTCCTCGCAGGGGTTATCATCCTTGGCCGCGAGAAACTTCGGATCGGTGATGTGATCGAATGCGAAGACGTCTATGGCCGGGTCGAGAGCATTTTGATCCGCGAAACCCATGTCCGGGAAACGGATGGCGAGCTTGTCATCGTGCCGAATTCGTACCTGTTCAAGAATCCGGTCAATATTGAAACCGACCGCACCCTGAAACGTCAGGAGCTCGTGGTCGGCGTCGATTATGATACCGACATGCGCAAGGCCAAATCGGTGTTGCAGGACGCGCTGGCAAGCTGTGAGTCGGTCGAGCAGTCTGAAACCATGGACGTGCAATGTGTCTCGTTCGGTGGCTCGTCCATCGATTTCAAACTGCTCTGGTGGTCTGGCAGCCGCCCGGCGGACCAACGCGCAACCTATGACGAAGTCGCCTTTGCGGTGAAGGATGCGCTGGACGAGGCGGGCATCACCATTCCATTCCCGCAATCCACGCTATCGTTCCGGGAAGAGGCTGTTCCAATTCCGTTGAAGACGCGGGT
>NZ_NHCK01000042.1:0-72384 GCF_002172815.1 Hyphomonas sp. TMED31
GGCTTGAGCACACAACTTCAGGAGCATCCGTCTTTGTCGTTGGAGGCGGCGGCGGAGGTGGGGGTGGCGGAGGAGGCGGTGGTGGCGGAGGCGGCGGCGGTGGCGGCGGCGGAGGTGGTGGAGGCGGAGGCGTCGCACCGAAGTTCAGCCGCAGACCGACTGTCGCCAGATGAGCTGTGTAGTCAGCGTCATAGTTCGTGCCACCGTTGTAGCCACCGAATTCGAGGTCTTCGGCAACTTTGTAGCGGTAGCCAAGGTCAAGCGTCAGCTTTTCGGAAACTTTGTAACCGAGCCCCAGCAGGCCCTGGTAAGCAAAGCCAGTGTCGCTATCACCAAAGCCGTTCGCAGCGGAAACATCCGTACCGTTTGTGAAAACGAGGTTGTTCGCCTTGGCGTTTGCGCGAAGGACACCAACACCCAAACCAACGTATGGCTGGAGCGCACCCTCACGGTTGAAATCGTAAATACCATTGAACATCAGTTCCATGGTCTGCAGGTTGCCTGCAGCAGCTGGGAAAGCACCAGCTGGCGCACCATTGTAAGATGCAGCCGGAACGCTGAGCTCGGCATCGCCGTAACCGCCCACGCCTTCGAGGCGGAAGCCGTTGTCAAAGCCATAACCCAGACCCAGGTCGAAACCGATCATGTCATCTGGATCGGATTCGCCACCCATGGTGCCGATCACGTCCTGTTCAGCAGGATCGTGGTCAAGCTTACCATCGAAACCGTAAGTCGCGTCGGCGCGGGCGTACCACCCGTCCTCAGCGTGGGCAACAAAGCCAGCAGACGCAAATGCGGCCGCGGCTGTCGCGCACATAAGAGTTTTCTTCATACTCAATCCCCTTTTGTGTGCCGAATGACGGGATTGTCCTCGGCCGCAGGTTCATACGGGTCAAAACCCGAATGGTTCCTGAATAAACATATTTAGCCTGTACGGCGAGCCCTATTAAGGACGACGTGCATTTCAATCACGCCATTTTTATTCACCGCTGCTCATTTGCAACATATTATTGCGCNGATGTCNCAATNATTTGAGAGAATTTTCCTCGGGATAACAACGCGCTTTACTCTGCTTGGAGGAAAATGGTACCGCCTCCCCGGTTCGAACGGGGGACCTCTAGATCCACAATCTAGCGCTCTAACCGACTGAGCTAAGGCGGCACGATGAGCGGGAAATACCGCTCAATTTGCTAGGTTTCAAGCGAAACCCGGAAGCCCAACTGCGCTTCCCANGATTCGAACTCGAAATCAGAGTTTGGCGACCTGTTCGAATTCCAGATCGACTGGTGTTCCGCGACCAAAAATGGAAACGGTAACTTTCAGACGACCATTCTCTTCATCGATCTCTTCGACCGAGCCTTCAAAGCCTTGGAATGGGCCATCATTGACCTGAACCTGCTCACCAATTTCGAAGGAAATCTGTGGGCGAGGACGTTCTGCAGCCGAATCGGTGGACGTGCCGAGAATCCGATCAACTTCCTTTTGGCGCACTGGAAGCGGTTTCTTGCCACCCTCTGCGCCCAGGAACCCAGAAACTTTGGGCGTATCTTTGACGAGGTGGTAGACATCATCCGTCATCACAGCCTTCATCAACACATATCCAGGGAAGTACCGACGTTCGACGGTTTTCTTTTTGCCGCGAGCGACTTCAACGACTTCTTCGGTCGGCACCTGCATATCTTCAATGAGGTCTGCCAGTCCCTTCCGCTCAGCCTGCTCGAGAATTGTCGATGCGACCTTCTTCTCGAAGTTGGAATAAGCGTGGACGATGTACCATTTGGCTTCAGCCATGAGGCCTGCGCGCTCCNTAGTAATTGTTTGACGAACCGCCTGACTCAGAGGCCCGTGATCGCCTTTACGACGAGATTAATGACGAAATCCGCAAAGAATAGGAAAAGCGCAATCAGAATAGACATAATCACGACGAAAATTGTCGCTTGGATGGTTTCCTGACGGGACGTCCACGTCACCTTGTTCCCTTCGGCACGAACCTGCCGAAAGAAGGTAATGGGTCCTACGCGTTTCTTTTTCGCTTTATCGGCCATTCCGACTCTCTCTTGAAAAGCGGGGAGTTAGCGGTTTTGNNCCGCCACGTCCACGGTTAAGTGCACTCTAGNTTTCGTCAAGCGTAGGTGGGAACTGTTATAAATCCCGCAAGTGGGCACTTCTCACTCTCTCGACTTGCCGAATTCTCTGGGTGGCAGTCCGGGGACATCCACTCGAACGGCGAATAGACTGCCCGACAATGGCCGCGAATCAAGNTGCGGNAANGACATGCCNGCACGTGCTGTCGTGATGAAAAGCGTTTTCAAATCCTCNTCACCAAACGTCAGGCTNGTAGGACGCGGCGCTGCCAAGGTNATCGTTCGNTCAATCTCCCCATCTGGGGTNAGGCGAACAATCCGAGAGGCATCCCATAGACACGTCCAAAGACACCCTTCTGAATCGACAGCTGACCCGTCAGGATAGCCTGATAACTCAAACGTGTTTGCCAGCACCTTCCGATCGGTGACCTTCCCGGTCCCTATTTCATGCTGGAATGAAAGAACTTCCTGCTCCACCGAATCACACGTGTAGAAAACGGATCCATCAGGTGAAAACTGGAAGGTATTGGTGATCATCACTGAGGGTAGTCTCAGGGGCTCAAGTTTCCCATCAGATGTGTATCTGTAGTAATTGCCCTGAGCCACCTTTTGAGCATCGTCCATTGTTCCGAACCAGAAAGATCCATCTGGCGCGATACCGCCATCATTCGTTCGATTGGAGATGGGCTCGGCATCAAGTGTTCGCAGGCGCTCATAGGCTTCGGTAGCCGGGTCATAGANGCCAATTTCCCGCTCACCCGCCATCAGAATGTTGCCGTCGAAGAGTGCAAGCGTACTCGCCCGAATGGGCAAATCGTAACGACGGGTGTTTCCCGTCCGCGGATTGTAGCGATGCAGTTTTGCCCTTTTGATGTCCACCCACCAAAGAAATCCTTCAGAGGGGCTCCACAACGGTCCTTCGCCGAGCGTACAGCCCGTTGGCGCAACACATTCCGGCGTCATGAACATGCTAGAACAACCTCGATACAGTAGATCAGTTCATTCAGGGATGAATCGACTCGTTTGACAACAAATCAGCAATCTCGGCAATTTCCCACAGTGCGTCGCTCTTGCAGTCTTTCGCTGAATACTCCAAGACGTCAGCGCCGAATGCGTCCAGAGCCAAACCGTACATTTCCAGGCGCGTCTCGTCGGCTATGAGGATGACATCATCGCCTGGGTCGTAATGTGCGGCAATGTCTGCGCCTATCAGCAGTGCATTCAGCGCGCATTCGAAGTNTTCCGGGGCAAGTTGTCCTGTTCGGANNGCNGCACTCGCCGCAAGGGTGGAAACTGTGTTGTCAGTATTNAGAGACCGTTCGACCCAATCAANAAAAACAGGTTCTGAAAAGAGTTGGGGCGGNAGCCTCTCCGNTTGTTCCCGCTCTTTCCGCAACAGCGCCGACAAATAGTCNGCAGTAGGCTCAGAGGACACGTCGGTGACACGCCCTGCTTCCAAGGTGAAATGAGCCGTNATTGCNAGCGGCGCACAAATCAAACCATTTGACTGCTCAATACCAAAAAGCAGGCTTTCGAGACCTTCGGCATATCCGGGTGGGTTGCTCTGTATCAGGCTTGGCACAAGCAACACATCCATATTGCTGACGAGGTGTCGCCGAATGTCGTCAAGTACAAAAGGAACACGCGGAGTGCTCGTCGAGACACGCCCCCCCATTGCGCCACAAACGACCATCTTGCTCTCTTGAGATTGGGCAATAAGCCAATCGCCCAAGGCCCGTTTCAGATGGCACACATTGTCCAAAGCGTCGTTCGTGAGGTGCGCCTCTACGGCGATGTACGCCTGCACTTCACCCACATCATCGTAGGACCAAGCATGTGCGCGATTCCCGTCCACAAAGACGCCAATGAGCGAGGGAGAACTCATACTGTGCTCATTGGCCGAAATGGGGCGTCAGATTCTCATGCATGAACTCACGTCGCGTGACTTAGAGGTGTTGTCAATCGAACGGTCGATTTTAGCGGTGAACCCGTTTACTGGGAAACCATGACTGATCATGGAAATTCACAATCATCTCCAGCNGACGCGATGCTTCGATTACTGGAAATTATGGCGCAACTGAGAAACCCGGAATCCGGATGCCCTTGGGATATCGAACAGAACTTTTCTACCATCGCGCCCTACACAATTGAGGAAGCTTACGAGGTAGCTGATGCAATTGATCGAAATGACATGCGCGATCTCAAAGAAGAATTGGGCGACTTGTTGTTTCAAGTCGTCTTCCACAGCCAGATGGCTCAGGAANCGGGNNAATTCGAATTTGAAGATGTCGTNGCAGCTATAAACTCGAAAATGATCCGTCGACACCCTCACGTGTTTGGCCCAGAGGGGAGCCGCTCAGCAGAACAGCAAGTTGTTGCCTGGGAGGTTATCAAAGCCCAAGAACGAGCCGGNAAGTCTCAGCCGGAGGGNNCGCCNAGCGCGCTCGACGGAGTAGCTCTGGCGCTTCCCTCTTTGTTGCGAGCGGAAAAGCTACAGAAGCGNGCAGCGCGGGTAGGTTTTGACTGGACTGACGCACAGCAGATCTTCGACAAGCTTGATGAAGAGGCAGACGAGGTTCGTGAAGCCATAGATATTGGGGATGCGGACAAGATTGAGGATGAGATTGGTGATTTGTTGTTCGTAGCAGCAAATNTGAGCCGACGCCTCGATGTTNATCCAGAGCAGGCCNTGAGGCGCGCAAATGCCAAGTTTGAACGACGTTTCCGGGCNATGGAGGCATTGGCGGAATCAGAAGGCACGCGCTTCGCCGACCTTGAGATCGATGAACAGGAAGCGCTTTGGCAGCGTGTCAAAAAGGCCGAACGCTAATCCGGCTTGAGGCCTGGAAAATGCGCGTAGAACTGTCCCAGTCGGTCATTTGCCAGACGAACAGACATGGCGACATTACCCGTCTCAAGAGCGCTTTCAGATATTACTTCGCCATTTTGGTGCAACCATGCCCGAGCGCGTCCATCCTGTGCGCCAAGAACGAGCTGAATCTCGGAGGCGCCCTTGAGAAGAACCGCCTCGATCAGATCCAGCAATTCNTCGACACCTCGGCCAGTCAATGCTGACACCAGAACCGCCGGAGTTTCGACCGTCCCCCGCGCAGCGAATGAAAGCGCGTCGGCTTTATCGTCTGTCAAAAGATCTGCCTTGTTCCAGACCTCAATCATGGGAGGCAAAGGCAGCCCTGTTTCCTTTTCCAACTGATCAAGCACAATCATGACATCTTCAGCCTGATCGACATCAGACGGGCTCGACCGATCACGAACATGAACCAGAAGATCTGCCTGCATGGCTTCTTCAAGTGTCGCCTGAAAGCTGTCGATCAAATGGGTGGGAAGATCAGTAATGAATCCGACCGTGTCAATCAGCGCCGCCTCCCCCAAAGTCGGCAGATCAAACCTGCGAATAGTCGGATCGAGCGTCGCGAAAGGCATGTCCCGCGCGAAGACGTTGGCACCCGAAATTCGGTTAAAAAGCGTCGACTTGCCGGCATTCGTGTACCCCACCAATGCGATGACCGGCTTGCCACTTCTCTTGCGTCCAGATCTCTGCACGGCGCGGGTTCGCTTCACATCATCCAGATCGCGCCTTAGCCGCAAGATCTTGTCGTCCAGCATTCGGCGGTCTGCTTCCAGCTGACTTTCACCGGGACCCGACAAGAACCCTCCACCACCGCGCTGGCGTTCAAGGTGCGTCCAGGTTCTTACAAGTCTTGACCGCTCGTATAGCAGACGAGCCAATTCGACCTGCAAGCGCCCTTCTTTGGTGCGCGCCCGCAATCCAAAAATTTCAAGGATCAGACCCGTCCGGTCGATGACTTTAACTTCCAGCTTGCGCTCCANATTGCGCTGCTGAACGGGCGTGAGGTCGCCGTCGATCACCGCAATGGTGCAATCATTCTGTTTCAGGTCGTCAGCCAGACGCTCAAGAATGCCGCCCGAAAGCAGTACAGACGAGTTAACTTTCCTAACATGCTCTGCCCGCAGGAATGCCAAATCACAGCCCAGCGCCTCGACGAGACCCGATGTCTCCTCCAGCCTGTCTTCGGTTGGCCTATTGGCAGGTGTGAACCACGGGATGATCACACCGGCCACTTCAGGCGCCGGCGTTCGGTCGATCATCTTGTCAGTCAAAGCGGTTTAGTCCGCATCCATTTCCTCATCGAACAATTGTACCGGAGCGCTCGGAGCAATTGTGGAAATGGCGTGTTTGTACACAAGTTGCGGTGGCCGCCCGTCACCGCGCAGAAGCACACAGAAATTGTCGAACCACGTCACAACACCCTGCAGTTTGACACCATTGACGAGAAACACGGTCAGAGGCGTACGTGATTTGCGGACGGCGTTGAGAAAAGTATCTTGCAAGTTCTGTTTTTTGTCGGCGGACATGACGGAAATCCAATCTGGCCTGTTCTTGTTATGTGTCGCGCTAACGGGATTACCGCGCAAGTGCAAGTGCGAACAACTGTTAACCCCGCCAAAAGCTGAGGGAAAGCGCTGGAATCAGGGCCAGAACCTCCAAACGCCCTAAAATCATGGTAAAAATGGTTAAAGCCTGCGCAGGTCCAGACAGATCCATGGGGTAGCTCCCAAGGACAGCCGCAGAGTTCGTCAGGCTTCCTATGGCGAGGCGAATTGATGGCACAAATTCCTCGCCCATGAACGAATAGGCCGCCATGGTGAGGAAAATCGCTAGGATGTATCCAATCAAGTACACCCAAACACCGATGACGCTTCTTTCGTTGAGTTCCCTGTCTCGAAATGTGAAGCGCAAAATGGATCGACGGTAGCCAAGCTGTCTGAACTCCTGTCCTGCTCGCCTTGCCAGCACGATAAAACGTGCAAGCTTGACGCCGCCCGCAGCCGACAGCGCAGAGCCTCCAATCAGCGCTGGCAAGACCAGGACTGGTAGTGGAATGCGATTGTAGTCGGCCGGGTCAGACAAGGACAAACCGGACGTCGATAGCGCGGACAGCGCCCAGGAGAGCCCTTCCGTAACGTTCAGGTCTGAGGCCAGTGCAAAACAAATGAAAACGATGAGCAATCCCACGAACAAGGAAACTTCGGGATCGGAAATGGCTTTGAAGGGTTTTCCATCGCGCAAAGGTAACCACAGGGCGAGGCCCATGGCCCCCGCAAACAATCCCACGCCCAAGATAATGGATGGCCCGGTATCAAGAGGTGCGCGCATAATTCCCTGAGGATGCACAAGACCCGTGGTCAGAGCGCTAATCGCGTCGCCCAGGGCCCGCTCTGCTGGAACACCCATGAAAACGAGCCCTGAAAACAATAGCAGAATCGAAACAATCATGAGCATGGCAACCATGCGAACGACGCGTGGAACTGCATCAAAAAAGCTTGTTTCAGGAACCGTGAACAAGACGGTTCGGTGAATTCCTGGCCCACCAAGATTAAGTGCAGCCAGCACACTGGCCGCCGCAACGACCGTCGCCAAACCGCCTAACAAATGCAGCATGCCCCGCCAAACAACCAGACTGATTGGCCACTGATTATCCTGCACCGAAATCACGGATTGTCCGGTGGTGGTCAAGCAGGCCGTTGCCTCGTGAATGGCGCTGATGACGCTGTCGTTTTGAACCCCCAGAATAAAGGGCAAGCACGTAGCAACGGGTGTGATGAACCACCACAAGATAACTGTTGCCAGTGCATCTGAGGGCCTCGCCTTGCGTTCAGGCTTCGGCGTTAGAAGCAGTACGCTGCTCGCCAAGACAATGATTGCCAATGCCATTGTACCAAAGGCAAAGATCTGACTCGTTTCCCTCGCTGCGATTGCCATGAACATGGCGGGAATCGCTGCAACCACAACGACAATCAATAGTAACGCCAGAACCCGAACGACCGATGCGTAGTTCATGACCTAGAAGAAGTCCGGGCTGACCCGGAAATACTTCTCAACCTTCCTGACCATCTCTTCTTCATAGAAGATTATCAATTGGTCCTCTGCCTGAACAATAACATCGGGCCCGGCGATCAAAACCTCCTTGCCACGAATAATTGCGGCTGCCGTCA
This sequence comes from Hyphomonas sp. TMED31, assembly GCF_002172815.1. NCBI lineage: Bacteria > Pseudomonadati > Pseudomonadota > Alphaproteobacteria > Hyphomonadales > Hyphomonadaceae > Hyphomonas > Hyphomonas sp. TMED31. The sequence goes on from NZ_NHCK01000042.1 coordinate 8,124, forward strand.
TGCCTTCGGGCAGATCATCATAGCCCAGTGGCTTGCCGATCAATGAGGAAGACTCAAGTGTAATGCCTTCAGCGACTTCTGCCTTTCCGTCTTCAATCGACTGAAGCCCCAAGATACGGCCGCGTCGCATCCGCAACAGGATCTGAGATACGGTCAACGCCCTTGGGTCCAGAACAGCATCAACACGAAGATCTCGTGCCAAACCGGCGAGTTCTGTAGCGTTTACAAGCGCCAAAGTTCTCTTCGCACCTGCTCGCTTGGCCAAATTTGATATCAGCAAATTGGCTTTATCGTCATTTGTGATCGCCACAACGAAGTCAGCCTTTGGAGCCCCGGCTTCGGCCAGAATGTCCGGGTTCAGGCCGTCCCCCTGAATGACGATCGTCCGCTTCACTGCCGCGACAACGTCGTTGGCGCGCTTCGCATTGTGTTCGATCAAGCGTACGCGGTTCTTCGCTTCCTGTTCCAGCGTTGTAGCGACGTAGAGACCGACATTGCCCCCGCCAACGATAACAACATGCCCAGACTGTTCGGAATCCCGGTTGAAGATGGATGTAAGCCGCTCGGCATGTTCATCCAGCACCGCAATGTAAGCGCGGTCTCCTGGCTTCAACACGTCATTTGATCTGGGAGCCCTGACAGAATCTTTCCGACCGATGCCGACAATTCGGGCGGACAAATCTGGGAACAACCCTCTAAGCTGATCGACAGGTGTGTCCAGAAGTGGATTGCTGTCTTCCACCTCAAGACCGATAAGCCGAACACGTCCCTTCCCGAACGTCGCGCTCATAACGGCGCCAGGCGTTCTGAAGCGCTGAAGAATGGCCTCACCAACTTCCATTTCAGGCGAGATCACCATGTCTATGGGCAGGCCTTCGCGCGAGAATACGTTCTTCCACGCCGGGTCTATGTAGGATTGCTCCCGCACCCGAGCAATCTTGTAAGGTACCGAGAACAGGGTGTGGGCAATCTGGCAGATGACCATGTTGATCTCGTCAAAATGGGTCACTGCGATGATCATTTCGCAGTCCGCCGCGCCGGCTTTCTTGAGGACATCCGGGTGAGCCGCATGACCTGTGACACCACGAACATCCAGATCCGTCGAAACCTGATCGACGAGGTCGGGATTTTCATCAATGATGGTAATATCGTGCTTTTCGCGTGCGAGGCGGCGCGCGATTCCGTGCCCCACGCGCCCCGCGCCGCATATCAGAACATGCATGTCTACAGCCCTTTGACGGCCCTAACCGTCCTGACGAGTAAGATTGGAGTTAACGCCTAAAGCCTTTAATTTTCTATGCAAGGCGGAGCGTTCCATTCCGATAAATTCAGCCGTCCGCGAAATGTTTCCGTTAAATCGCGTGATCTGAAGCGCGAGATACTCTCGCTCAAACTGCTCGCGAGCATCTCTTAGCGACAATCCAACCAATTCAGCAGAGCCACTTTTACCCGTATTTCCCGGCACGACCGATGTCTCACGCGGCAATTCATCGACGCTGACCGGGCGACTTGCGTCTGACGGAGAAAGGATGAGGATGCGCTCAACGACATTTCGAAGCTGCCGGATGTTGCCCGGCCAATCCATTGATTGAAGCACGGCCATGGCTTCNTCCGAAAATGCTCTCGGTGTTAGTCCAGATGAATCGGCAATTCGGTTGGTGAAATAGTCCACCAGGTCGCGAATATCATCGCGGCGTTCGGCGAGAGACGGAACGCGCAAGGGAACCACGCTCAACCTGTAGAACAGGTCTTCACGAAAGCGGCCTTCTGCAATTTCCTGACGGATATCCTTTGTTGAAGCCGACATGACGCGCACATCGACACTGACGTCCGATTTGCCCCCTACTCGCTGAAAACGTTGTTCAGTCAGAACGCGCAGAATTTTGTTCTGTGTGCCNAGTGGCATGTCAGCCACTTCGTCCAGAAGAAGTGTGCCGTTNTGAGCTTTCTCNAACAAACCAATACGGGTCGTGCGGCCTTGAGAATCTTCCTCCCCAAACAATGCGCCTTCCATTTGCTCCGGCGCAATCGTGGCGGCGTTCACAACTANGAATGGGCCGTCAGANCTCTGAGAATTTCGGTGTATCAGTCGGGCGGCGAGTTCTTTGCCGGAACCGGCTGGGCCCGTTATCATGACCCGTGAGTTTGTCGGTGCCACCTTGTCGATCGAAGCGCGCAAAGTCCCGGCTGCCTGGCTTTCACCTATCCACTGCTCATTGTCCCCCGCCCTGTTCTTCAGGGCAGCATTTTCATATTTCAGAGCTGCNGATTCGATCGCCCGCTCGATCATATGAAGCAACCGATCGGTCTTGAAAGGCTTCTCAATGAAATCATAAGCGCCGCGCCGGATAGCTGCGACCGCTGTCTCAATATTGCCGTGTCCGCTAATAACGATCACCGGCAAAATGGGGTCGATAGATTTCAGGTACTTCAACAGCGACAGACCGTCCATCCCACTTCCCTGAAGCCAAACGTCGAGGATAACCAGACGAGGTGTTCGTGCACGAACTTCTTCCAATGCGCGTTCAGCCGTGTCAGCTGTTCTGGCGGAATATCCCTCATCTCCGAGAACGCCAGCAATCAGCTCTCGGATATCGGGTTCGTCGTCTACCACTAGAATGTCAAATGCCATCTGTCGGGCTCCTCTACACCAAACCGGCCGGGGCCGGTAATTCGTCCAACTCGTCGTCGTGTTGGGCGTCAAACGTTTCACTAACTTTCAGGGAATCATGCGGTAACCAGACCCGAACCCGGGCGCCGCGCATTCCATCCAGACGGTTCTGCAAGGATATCGACCCGCCATGGTCAACGATAATTCGGTTCACAATCGCCAAGCCTAGACCAGTCCCTTTTTCACGAGTTGTCACATAGGGTTCAAGCAGCCGATCCCTGACATCCTCCGGAAATCCGGGCCCGTTGTCCTCGATCGTGATGTCTAGCCCTTTCTCGGACTCTGTCAGGCTCACCCGAATGTGCCCTTGCACGTCAGCTTCTTCCGGCATGCCCTCAATTGCTTCTGCAGCATTCTTGAGAAGGTTTCCAAAGGCCTGGCCGATCAGTCGTTCGTCTCCCAGATACGTGACTGACTCTGCTTCTGATTCAAACACGACCTTGATATCGGGAGACACCATGCCTTGTGAGAAACTCGTCGCCTCAAGAACCGACTTCATATCGAACTTGTTGGCGTTGGGTTTTGGCATTCGCGCAAACGATGAAAACTCCTCGACCATTCGGCCAATATCACCTACTTGGCGCAGGATTGTCTCGATGCATCTGTCGAACACACCATCGGTGTCATCAATTGAACTCGCATACCGGCGCCGAAGTCGCTCAGTCGATAGCATAATGGGTGTCAACGGATTACGGATTTCGTGAGCGATTCTTCGAGCCACGTCGCGCCAAGCCAACTGCCGCTGCGCATTTACCAGGCGAGTTGTGTCATCAAACGTCAGCACACAACCACCAGCTGGATCGGGTGCGGTTTTCAGCCGGAAATGCCGTATTGCACCGTTTCTGTTTATATCGATTGAAGCATCAACCGGTGACCCCTGTTGAAGTGTGTCTTTCGCAAACTGAACAAAGTCAGGTGCGACATCTGCTAGAAACGCGCCCTCCTGAATTTCGTCAACACCCAGCAAGTCTCCAGCCGACCGGTTCGCCAGCGTTACGACCATGTGTGGATCCATCCGGATAACGCCTGCACTTACCTCGGCAAGCAGTGTCTCAACAAAATGGCGACGATCTTCTTCATCTTCTCGTGCTCGGATCAGGGCGCTTCTTTGTTCTGACAATTGCTCCGTCATCGCATTAAACGACTTGCTGAGAGCATAGACTTCATCTTTTGCACCGGTAACAGGCACCCGAACGGTCAGGTCGCCGTCCCTGACCGTGTGAGCCGCCATAGCAAGTCGACCGATTGGACCGGTAACGCGACCAGCAGCCTCAAGACCCAAGCGCCCGGCCAATAACAAAACAAGTGCAGCGATTTGCGCGTATCCGATGGCAAAGATTGTCTGGAGCCGCCCGCCCTGGCGCTTCGCATTATTGTACTGAATGATTTCGGCCTCCGCTTCACGAAGGCGAACCGCGGCATTGCGGTCAAAATTCTTCACCGCGTAAATATAGCCGTTCAGGGGTTCGGTAATGTGGATGAGCGCGGTGGCGACGCCGCGATTTTCGTAGAGCGTCGTGGCGATTTCACCTCTGTCAGCTTCCTCAAAAGCTGCTGCGGGCGGCGGAATCAGAATGGCATCCTGCACGCTTTCCTCGGCAATCAATTCGACCCCGTCGTCACCTAGAATGGCAATGGTAAGAAAGTCCCTGAAGGCAAGTTCAGACCGCAAACCTTCAGAAAACGCTACGGAGGTATTTGCGGACAAGGCACGCGAGACATCGCCATCTCCAAAACTGGCCTCAACATCTCGAGCAAAATTCTCGACATCGAGAGCGGCCAATCGCACATCTACGTCGAATGTCGTCTCGAAATTATCGACATAGTTGCGAAAAATCTCTGCGTTCTTCTCCATCACCGAGTCGACGCGCTCGCCAAGCCAGTTGTCGAGCCCCTGTGTGAAGATGGCACCCAGAAACACAGCGACGATCGCTGAGGGAACCAGTGCCGAAAAGCCAAACAACATAACGAACCGCCGAGCGAGGCGACCACGCCCCTCGCTCTCACTGTTTGACTGAATAGCGAAGTATTCGCGCACCACGATAGTCGCGAGCACGATGACGACGACGAAGTTCAGACCCAGCAACCAAGGCGTTGTACCGGCGGTCGGATTGTCGGGGTCTACGCCTGAAATCGCAATAAAAGTTGCAAAAACGGCAACAAGCGCAGCGATAATGAACAGCCCTTCGAAAAGGGCCCAACTTGCCTTGGAGGCTTGCTGACTCAACACGTTCGACAAAAAACTACCGCTCTACACTCGGCTAAAAAGCCCATTGCACTTCAAACACATAATCGTGCCTGAATCGCAACACTGGTGCAGTAATGCCACAGTTGTTGTGTCAGTCAATCAGTCTTCTGCAATGCCTAGCGCGTTGATCTTGGCCCTTAACGTGTTTCTGTTCATGCCTAATAGCTGCGCCGCCTTCACTTTGTTGCCTGCTGTCACGGACAGAGCCAAACGAATGAGTGGGCGCTCAACCTGATCAATTACGCTCGAGTAGACGTTGGATTCCTCATTGTCGCCATTGGCGATGAGATCGCCCATGATGTAGCGGTGCAACAGTGTCTCCATGTCTTTCTCAAATCCTGCGCTGGAGCCTTTCTGCTCGCTTGCACCTGCGCGCAATTCACGTTCGACATCCCGCAAGGTGACTGTCTCATCCGGGCAGAGTACCGCGAGCCTAAGGACAAGATTCTCCAATTCGCGCACATTTCCAGGCCAGTCATAGGCAGTCAGCAAATCCAATGCGGACTTGTCCAGTGTTTTCGCCGCCAGGCCCTGCCGTTGGGCGCGGATCAGGAAAGCGCGTGCGAGTTCGGGGATGTCTTCCTTCCGCAAGCGTAGTGGCGGCATTGTCAGCCGAACAACATTTAGTCGGTAGTAAAGGTCCTCACGAAACTTCCCATCATCCACCAAACGCCCCAAATTTCGACGAGTTGATGCGATGATCCGGGCACCACTGGAATCCCGCATCAACTTCACGAGTTGGGTTTGCGCCTCCGCTGGAAGGTCGCCAATTTCATCTAGGTAAAGAGTTCCCCCTTTTTGATGGACCGCCCCCTGCTCACCGTTGGCACCAAACAACTGCCGGTTAATCTCCGATGCTGGCAGCGCTGCCAAATCCAGAGCCACGAAGTGTCCATTCTTCGCGTCTCCCAACTGGTGGATTGCGCGCGCAGCAAGTTCTTTACCCGTCCCGCTTTCGCCTTCGATCAGGACGGTCAAATCGGTATTCATCACCTTGGCGATGATCCGATAGACTTCTTGCATTGCGTCAGAGCGACCGATCAGAGGCAGGCCGGCGTCCGATATCGCCTTCTGGGATTCAGGGTTGATCGCCTTGCTCGATCCCTTCGGCTGTGATTTCAGCGCCCGCTGAACCAAGCCTGACAAGGTGTCGATATCGAATGGCTTCGGAAGGTAGTCGAATGCGCCATGTTGAGCAGCAGACGCGGCCGTCAGGATCGTATTCTGGCCGCTCATCACAATGAAAGGCAACTCCGGGCGAGCCAGCTTCAACGATGGTAACAAGTCAAAGATCGACGCGTCACCGAGGAAGACGTCTGTCACCACAACATCGCCTTCCCCATTGCTGACCCACCGCTCCAGAGCCTCTGGTGAGCTTGTTGCGCGAACTTCGTAACCTGCAGACACCAAAGTCTGATTCACGATCAAACGAATGCTGGCATCATCTTCTGCAAGCAGAATCGTTTTCTCAGCCATCAGATCTTTCTCCTGTTCCTAGGGGTAACAAAACTGAAAAGCGCGTCGAACCGGGAACGCTATCGACGCGTATTTGGCCGCCATGCGCGGTGACCACTTCCTTCACAATTGACAGACCAAGTCCCCGTGCGCCCGATTTGCTGCTCTGGAAGACTTCGAAAATAGAGCTCTGCCGGTTTCGCGGAATGCCCTTACCGGTGTCTTCTACAGAAACAAGCATAGCGCGCCGAAGCCCGGCCCCTAGCCTTGCCTGGCGGAACGAAAGTCCTGCGGCGTAAGATGTTCGCACAGTAACTTTCGCTGGGACGCCACCGTCGCTAGCAGCCTCGGCAGCGTTCCGGATCAAATTCTGGAAAGCTTGTTGCAGGTGGTCTGAATCGCCGATCACAGGCGGAAGCGATGGATCAAAATCTCTCTTGAATTCTACCTTCGATCCCATGGCGGCAGTTTCAGACGCCAGCACGCGCTCCAGCAGCGCATGTATGTTGAATGGCTCCATATGAGGCGCGGAAAACAGCTCAAAGGCCGACAGCCTGTTTACGAGACGCTCAATACGNCGCGCCTCTTCCTTGATGATCTCCAGAAGTTCNGATTGACCGTCAACNGACTGTCTTTCAAGNAACTGCGCCGCGCCGATAATCCCCCCAAGCGGNTTNTTCACTTCATGTCCGAGAATACGGCCAAACCCGGCAACACCCGCTGCGGATTCATTTACGTCTCGAGTCGCAGCGTCGCACATAGCGATCATGAAGCCNCCTTCNTCCGTGGATCTNACCCAGATATCACAGATATGACGAGACAAGAGNCCCGGCCCGCTGATGGGCGTGCCNGGCGCGGTGATATCNCCAACTGTCCGTTGGGCGCGATCCAGCAACTCAAATACNGGCGAGTCGTGGTANACAATCTCGCTCAANGGNTTGGTTCTCAAAGCCCTNCGAGAGAGCTGAAGTAGACTTTCCGCTGCCGCGTTGACCTCGACTANTTTGCGTCTGGCATCAACCAGCATTAGCGCAATCGGAGACAAATCTGCCAAACGAGGCGCCGGCATCGTTACGTCNCTCGTCATTACGCGGCCTCCAGTTCGAACGTTTTGCGATACACGCGCCTGAGNGCAGATTGCAGGTCGCCNGCATGATTGATCTGGCACAGCTGNGATCGCAATTTCCGGCGGACATCGTCCGNTAACGGCAGATTCACACTCTCGATAGCCGCGGACACGTGCTTGCGCACTGTGCGCACTCCCAGAAAGTCTCCGTANAGGTCGACGCTGTCTGATATTTGTTCGAGCAAACTATCAAGTTGCNCTTCCAATGCAGGCTCTTCAAACGTCTCTCCGTCAAGGTGAGCCGCAATCCGGCCGAGCAGCCAGGGTTGGCCCATAGCCGCCCGCCCGACCATAACTCCNTGCGCCCCAGATTCCGTCAGAGCTTTCCTGGCATCATCACAGGAAGAAATATCGCCATTGACGATGACCGGTAGCGACACCGCCTCGACTGTGTCAGAGACGCGCGTCCAATCCGCAGTACCTTTATAGAACTGGCATCGAGTCCGCCCGTGCACCGTCAACATACGGACGCCCATATGCTCGGCTGATTGAGCAATGTCTGGCGCATTGAGCGAGTCATGGTCCCAACCAAGCCTCATCTTCAGGGTCACAGGCAGGTCGCCCGCGCCATCNATAGCCGCCTGTATGATTTCTAGNGCCAGAGGCACGTCACGCATCAAGGCTGAGCCAGACTGCGCGCCTGTCACCTGCCGNGAGGGGCATCCCATNTTNATATCAATCACATCGACGCCCGCTTCACGAAGCAACCGCGCCCCTGTTTGCATCGCTTCNGGGCGNCTGNCAGCCAGTTGGACAATCCACTGGCCATCGCCATCGTGGCGACATGTGCGCCGCACAACATCCGGACGAGCAATCGCCAGCATATCGCCTGCCACCATTTCGGACACCACAGCCGGCGCGCCAAACCTGACGGCCTGTCGACGCATTGGCGCATCTGTTGCTCCTGACATTGGAGCCAACCAGACTTTGGGTGCCTGAAAATTGGTCATTTGACTATCTTTCCGTTTTTTCATGACTTCGCAAGTGCACAATATGCAAGCAGCTGCAACCGGCGCTGATAGAAATCGCCAGTAGCCAACCCTGGCGCCCTCGCATATTAACCCGCCCATGAATAGAACCGTCGCCATTATCGTCGCCGCCGGCAAAGGCTCTCGGGCAGAAAGTGAGCGCGCCAAGCAATGGTGTGACCTCAATGGCCGTCGCGTCATCGAATGGTCAATCCGTGCTTTTCAGTCCCATCCCGCCGTCGATGACGTAATCATCGTTACCGGGCCTGACGTACCAGACGATTTTCGCCCAGATGGGTGCCTACTTGCGACAGGTGGCGACACGCGCACACAATCGGTTCGCAACGGCCTGCAGGCGATCAAGGACCCTGCGGAAAATACGGCTGTGTTGATCCATGACGCCGCTCGGCCAGGCCTGACTCACGCGATTATCGATAACCTGTTGGANGCTCTATCCACACACGATGCAGCGGCGCCCGCTTTGCCAGTACAGGATGCTCTGAAACGGGCGTCAGACACAAACTTGGCATCAGTATCGAGAGACGATCTGTATCGGGTTCAGACACCTCAAGCATTCCGTTTCGGCGCAATCGTTCACGCCTTAAGTGAANCCGCGGACGATCTCGTCGATGACCTGGCCGCTGTAGAGCGCCAAGGCGTCGCGGTGAAACTGGTCAAAGGCTCCGATCGACTGCACAAAATCACCTATCCGGAGGATTTCGACATGGTTTCAAGAATGATGACGCCACGCCTCGCCTTTCCTCGCATCGGAAAAGGTTTTGACGTCCACGCGTTCGAACCGGGTGACCATGTCATTCTTTGCGGAGTGAAAATTCCCCACACCGCCAAGCTTAAGGGGCATTCAGACGCAGACGCTGCATGGCATGCTTTGACGGACGCTATTTTGGGGGCGGCTGCGTTAGGTGACATTGGAGATCATTTCCCCCCGAATGAAGACCGGTGGAAGGATGCAGACAGCGGGCTGTTCCTGAAAGAAGCGCAAAATCTGGCTTTAAAGCGCGGCTTTGCCATAGGAAATTGCGACGTAACGATCATNTGTGAAGCTCCAAAAGTAAAACCTCACCGGGAGACAATGCGCAAACGAACAGCGGAATTGCTCGACCTTTCGCTCGATGCTGTCAGCGTGAAAGCCACAACGACAGAAGCACTTGGCTTTACGGGAAGACGCGAAGGGATCGCTGCGGAAGCAGTCGTNACNCTCGTCCCGACGTCAGGCGACTGAATTCGTAATCTTCGCTTCACGCCGCAGNGAACACCCCTTATCTTGCANNCNATGTTTCCAGATCGACTTCGCAATCTCGCCATGCTTGTGCTCGATGACGCCGCACAATCACGCCTCAGAATCTGCACGGCTGAAAGCTGCACTGGTGGCCTGCTGGCAGGCTTGCTGACAGACATCCCCGGCAGTTCGACCGTTTTTGAACGCGGCTTTGTTACCTACTCAAACCGCGCCAAGGAAGAAATGCTGGGTATTGCTGGCGATGTTCTGGCGGATTACGGGGCCGTATCAGAGCCAGTTGCCCGAATGATGNCTGAAGGCGCCTTGGAAGCCAGTCGCGCAAACATTGCCGTTGCCATAACCGGCGTCGCCGGCCCNGGCGGCGGCACTCGCATGAAGCCCGTCGGCACCGTCCATGTGGCCTGTGCTCGCGAAAACCGTGCCGTCATACATGAAATGCTGCAAACCGGCGATATTGGTCGCGAGCAGATACGCCTCGCCGCGGTGGAATGTGCTTTGCGGCAAATACAGATGCAAATCGCTTAGGCTTTGGCCCCGTAGCGTCGCTCCGCCTCAGAAAGAAACGCTCCGAGGATCTTGTTGACTGCGAGTTCCTGATTGGCCGCGGCCAGCATGCCTATCAACGGATTTCGGAAATCGTAGTCTATGGACAGCGAAATGTCTGACCCGTCGCTATCTGTCGCCTCAATCACCCACTCCGCTTTCAGCTTTCGAAACGGACCTTTCACCAAGGACGCAACCACGCGCCCCAGCGCAGGATCCGCCTCGACCCGAGTGGTGAAACGCTCGACAAAACCTTTGAAGCCTACAGCTGCCTCTCCCAGGCAGGTGAAGCTCGCGTCGGGCTGTACGCGCATCTCAGACACGCGCATTGCCGTGATCCACTTTATGAAATCCGGATAGGCGGCGATGTCCGATACCAGTTCGAACGCCTGTTGACCGCCATACGGCACATGCACCGATTTCGAGAAATGGGGCATCGCCTAGACGGCTTCGGNGGCCAGTTTGGCTTCNCGCGCCGCGCGCAGTCGCGCGAAGTCTTCGCCCGCATGATGAGAGGAACGGGTCAGCGGTGACGCCGAAACCATNAGGAAGCCTTTGGCGCGGGCAATTTCTTCGTACGCCTTGAACTCTTCCGGCGGGACATAGCGATCAATCGCGGCATGCTTCCGAGTGGGCTGCAGGTATTGACCAATTGTCAGGAAGTCGATGCCGGCAGAGCGCATGTCATCCATGACCTGCATCACTTCTTCTTTTGTTTCGCCGAGGCCGACCATCAGGCCAGACTTGGTAAACTGTGTCGGATCACGATCCTTCACCTTCTCCAACAGGCGCAATGAATGGAAGTAGCGCGCACCCGGGCGGATTGAGAGGTAAAGACGCGGAACTGTTTCAAGATTATGGTTGAACACATCGGGCTTCGCATCAATGACACGGTTCTCCCAGCCATCCTTGCGCAGGAAATCGGGCGTCAGNATTTCGATCGTGGTTCCGGGAGACATGGCCCGAATCGCTNCGATCGTGTTGACGAAATGCATTGCGCCGCCATCCGTGAGGTCATCGCGGTCCACTGACGTGATAACGACATGCTGCAGTCCCATTTCAGCAACTGCTTCAGCCACTCGGCGCGGCTCATCTTCATCCACTCGCCCTGGTGTGAGCGGCTTACCGGTGGAAACNTTGCAAAAGCTGCAGGCGCGCGTGCAGATTTCGCCGAGNATCATCATAGTGGCGTGCTTCTTGTCCCAACATTCGCCAATGTTCGGACAGCCCGCCTCTTCGCAAACTGTAACGAGGCCTTTTGATTTCACGATCTGACGCGTTTCTGCGTAGCCCTGCGATGTCGGGGCTTTCACGCGAATCCAGTCTGGCTTGCGGAGCAACGGCGTATCCGGGCGCGATTGCTTCTCCGGATGCCGGTGCTTGCGCGAGTTTTCGGTCAGATTGATGAGATTTGCCATGGCGGGAAAATGGACCTGACCAACTGTTTCATCAAGGGAAATACACTGCAGAGTGTTTATGCAATCTTGCATTACCGCTTGCGACAGTGTCGATAAATGACAGATTGTTACAAAAAACACATGGGGCGATGCCCCGGAGGGAACCTGAGGCCATCATGACCGGACAGACCATCCCGGCACCTTTGCCATATCAACCATCACGCACCCGCACCGATCTTTTCAGCGCACTCTTTCGCGCAAAAAAGGAATTTGGGAGCGGAAAGGCCATTTTGATTGATGGCGACGAACGCGAACTCACCTACAAAGAGATCGTGCAAGCGGCGCTGGCGCTGGGCTCAACCTTGCGCAAGGGCACAAAACCCGGAGAGGCCGTCGGCGTGATGCTGCCCAGCGGGGCCGGCGCGGTCATCGGCTTCTATGCAATCAGCGCGTTCAACCGAATCCCTGCAATGCTCAACTTCACGGCAGGCTCTCGCAACCTGAAAGCCGCCATGAAGGCCGGACAGATCAGTCGCATCGTGACAGCGCACAAATTTGTTGAGCTAGGCGGCCTTGAGGATCTGATAGAGGAATTGTCCGATTCAGCAGAAATCCTGTATCTGGAGGATGTTCGGGAAAACCTGACGCTCAGCAACAAGCTGATCGCTGCTCTAGGTTCTGTGCTTCCGGGGCTGGTCCGCAAGCAATCGCGCTACAAATCTCCCGGTGTGATGCTTTTCACGTCTGGCACCGAGGGTGANCCCAAGGGCGTCGTTCTCAGCCATGAAAACGTGATGGCCAATGTCGAACAGGTTCGCGCGCATATTGGATTGAGCCCGGATACAGATCGCCTGTTCAACCCCCTGCCAACATTCCACTGTTTTGGTCTAACAGTGGGCGCGGTGTTGCCAATTGTCGCCGGAATTCCGGTCATGTTTCACCCATCGCCGCTTCAGCCGCGCGAAATCGTCCGCCGTATTCGTGCCAACCAATCAACGATCCTTCTAGCGACAGACACATTCATCTCGCAATATGCGCGTATTGGTGGGGACGGCGACATGAGTTCGGTTCGACTGGCCGTTTGCGGTGCTGAACGAGTGAAAGATGAAACACGCGCGCTTGTGCGCCGGAAGTTCGAAATCGAAATCCTCGAAGGATANGGAGCAACCGAAGCGTCTCCTGTAATCGCCGCGAACCAGTGGGAGAATAATCGCCCTGGCACGGTCGGAACACTCATGGCGCGTATGGAATCGCGACTGGTACCCGTTGAAGGCATTGAAGACGGTGGCCGGCTCCACGTGAAAGGGCCGAACATCATGCTAGGGTATCTGCGCCCTTCGAACCCTGGCGTCCTGGAACGCCCCGAGGGCGGATGGCACGATACAGGAGATATCGTGGCCATNGATGATGAAGGCATCATCAGGATCATGGGGCGGGTCAAGCGCTTCGCGAAAATCGGCGGCGAAATGGTGTCGCTGGCAGTCGTCGAGAATTGCGCCAGCGCTATCTGGCCGGATAATCTTCACGCAGCTGTCACCCTGCCCGATCCCAGAAAGGGCGAACAAGTTATTTTGTTGAGCGACACCAAGGACAGCAATCGAGAAGACATTCTGGCCTGGGCGAAGAACCACGGCGTGCCCGAACTGTCCGTTCCCAAGCGGGTATACCACGTGGATGAAATTCCGGTGCTCGGCACAGGCAAGATCGATTACGGAGCCGTTCAGAAAAAAGCCGAGCAATTGCTCGCAGACTGATCAGGCAGACGTCGCCCGGCGCACCGGCAAGTGTTTTTTGCCCCAATCGCGAAGTGACAACAGCGCGGGCGCCANCTCCTTGCCCTTCTCCGTCAGGACATAATCGTAGCGTTTGGGTGTCGTGGTATAGGCAACACGCTCCAGCACGCCCGCTTCAACGAGCCGCTTGAGACGGTCGGCAAGGATGTGCCGGGTCATTCCACTCGATTCAATGAATTGTTCAAACCGCGACATACCCAAAAAGCAATCGCGNAAAATNAGCATTGTCCAGCGGTCGCCAACAACGGAAAGCGTTCGCGCAACCGGACACCAATTATCTGATAGATCGGACCATTTCATGCTGACACACCTATACTGATTTGCCATAGTTCCAAAACGACACTCATTACGGAGCGATCATGGCAAACTCTCTTGAATTCTATTTCGACTATATCAGCCCATTTTCTTACGTCGCCAATGCTGCAGTAGCGCAACTAGCAGAACGAATTGATGTGGATGTGGAATTCAAACCCATGTTCCTCGGGGCCGTCATGCAATCCACTGGCAACCGCCCGCCAGGTATGGTGCCGGCGAAGGGGGCCTACATGATGANGGANCTNCTGCGCTGCACCTCNCGCTACGGGTTGGATTTTAGAATGAATCCNTACTTTCCAATGGTAAACACNCGCGTCCTGCTGAGGGCGACATGTGGNCTCGCAAATAATCCAGCCGAACAAAANCGCTTCATGGATTCCGTCTTNCGCCATATGTGGGCGACCGAGACCGCCCTGAANCCAGACGACNAATCATNGNTCAAAGNCATGTGCGAAGCCGAGGGCTTTGAGTACAGTCAGGTTATGGCCCTCGCTGAAGATCCGGCGAACCGGGAAGCAATGCAATCNAANACCGATTCAGCAATTGCACGNGGCGCATTCGGCGCCCCAACCTTCTTTGTGGGTGATGAAATGTTCTTCGGTCACGANCGCCTGGATTATGCAGTGGAAGCGCTCAAGGCTCAGGCGTAGATGCCAGCCGCCTCTGCGAGCTCCTTGTACGACTTCTCAGGCCGTGGTCCGAAGTGAGAAATGACTTCCGCGGCGGCGATATGCCCAAGATGCGCACAAGTGGCCAAAGGAAGCCCTCGTGAAATGCCATAAAGGAACCCGGCGGCGTATTGGTCTCCAGCACCGGTCGTATCAACAACGTTTGAGACAGGTTCAGCCCCCACCGTGATCGGGTCTCCCTCGCCTATGACGACAGACCCTTTCTCGCTGCGCGTGACTGCGGCGATTGCGGTGTCGGCCTGAAGTGACGCGAGCGCTTCATCGAAATTGTCGGTCTGATAGAGGGACAGCAACTCCTCCTCATTCGCGAATACGATGTCCACATTGTTCCGCACGAGTTGGAGGAAGCTGGCACGATGTCGATCAACGCAGAACCGGTCTGACAGGGTGAGCGCAACTTTGCGACCCGCCGCCCGGGCAATCTCTGACGCAAAAACAAAAGCCTCCTTGGCTTCTTCGCGGTCAAACAGATACCCTTCAAGGTACAGAATGCCACCAGAGCGAACCGTCTCTTCGTCTACGTCATTCTTCGAGAAGAGGACGGATGCGCCGAGAAAGGTGTTCATGCTGCGCGCGCCATCATCGGTTACGAAGATGATGCTGCGCGCGGTCGCGGGTCCACTTTCGAGTGGCTTCGTGGCGAAGGGAACACCGGTGGCCGCCATTTCCCTGGTGAACTGGCTGCCGAGTTCATCCTTTGACACCTTGCCAATGTAAGCGGCCTTTGCGCCGAAACTTGCCAAGCCCGCAATCGTGTTCGCTCCACTGCCGCCGGATGTGTAGAGCGGGTCGATCGCCGCTTCAGTCAACGCTTCCGCCCGATCCTCTTCAATGAGATTCATCGCATCCTTGTGGATGCCCCACTTCTCGAGAAAGGAATCGTCAGCGCGCGACAGAACATCTACAATTGCATTTCCAAGGCCGACGACGTCGAAGCGGATTTCACTCATTTCACAATTTCCTTGATACCAGCAGGTCGATTGCCAGAGCTGAGTTGTGGACGCAACTGCGCTGCATGCTAAAGGCCTGCGAATGAAAGTTGCTTATCTCTCCTCGCAAGTCACCCAGCCGGGCTCACCAATCCGTCGATCAGACGCATTCGAGCATGATTACATGATGCGTGCGCTGCGGCCGGAGTTCGCTGAGCGCGGGATGCAGATCCTGGACATCTGCTGGGATGATGAATCAGCAGACTGGTCCCGTTTTGATGCTGCGTTGATCGGAACAACCTGGGATTATTGGGATCGACAGGATGAATTCCTGAAGACGCTGGAATCTATTGAACGAGAAACCATTTTGCATAACCCCGCCAGCCTTGTGCGCTGGAACTCGCATAAATCCTATCTGAAAGAGTTGGCCGACCGCGGCGCAAACTTGATTCCCACCTTGTGGATAGATGAAATGACGGACGCGCGTTACCTGCAAGCGTTTGACACGCTTCAATCAGAAAAGCTCGTCTTCAAACGGCAAGTCGGCGCTGGTGCAGCCGGGCAGCATCTTCTGTCGCGCNATGACGCCCGTCCAGATATGCCCCATGCCATGATGGTGCAGCCTTTCGTGTCCACCATCCAGACCGAAGGAGAGTACAGCTTCATTTTCGTTGAAGGGACTTTGTCTCATGCGCTGATCAAGCGCGCGAAAAAAGGCGACTACCGGATTCAATCGTCCTACGGCGGTCAGGAAGAAGCGATTACGCCCGCAGCATCGGACCTTCAGGCCGCGAGAGACGTTCTGACGACATTGGACGACGTGCCGCTCTACGCTCGTGTTGATATGATCCGGCATGAAGACGGGTCCCTGCTCCTGATGGAACTCGAACTGATCGAGCCATACCTCTATCCGGAACAAGGACCACGCCTGGGTGAGCTGATGGCCAAAGCCATCTCAGCACGTATCAGGGCGCGCTAGAGCTTACTCGCCAAGGGTATAAACCAGCGAGAATTTCGTCGCTGTATCCGTCGCCTCGTAGGTTGGCTGAGGCGATGTATCGTGCCGCACGTCAAACGACACCCGAGCGGCCAGGTGACCGTTCAAAGCTGCAGTAAGACCGATGCTGTTGTTGATCTGGGTAGACTCCTGTCCATAAACGACGTTCGTCTTGTTGCTGAGGGATACCGCCTCATTGAAGGCATAGAAGTATTCTGACTGGGCTACGGCGCCGAGCGATTCTTCGGTGCTGGCAGGAATTATGGTCACCGCGCCTGTGTTGGCATCTGTCGTGACTTGTCGCTTCACTTCGTCGATCTTGAAACCGGGACCGCCACGAACAGTCCAATTGTGGTCTTCATCGTCCAGAATGTGCCAACCGACACCGCCGCCGACAAAGGTACGGCTGTCAAAGCCGGTGAACTGGTCGACTTCGTAAGACGCGCGACCAAACGTAAACATGGTGTCGTTGAAATCATGCTCTACGTCGCCTGCCAGGAAATAGCGGTTACGGCTCTCAACGCCGTCTTCCTCGCCATAATCTCCTGAAAGCTGCAGGCCGAAATTCCATGCGCCGGAAGCTCGATCAACATCGACGGCCAGTCCCGCCTCGGACGTTTCAGTGTTCCCTGTTGTCAGACCTGCGCTAAGGGCTGCTTCTCCTGACCAACCATCTTCGGCGATCGCCGGTAGCGCCGACANCAGNCTGACTGACGCTGCGCTCACGAGAATTTTGGCGACATGTTTCATACGGTACGCTCCATTTCAAAACCTGCNAGAGGCCGTGTCGGGGGGAGATGGCCGTGATTTGGTTAAATTTGGGCGAACTGGAGGCACCGGTTCAGCAGTGCATCAGGGCCACAGTGTCTCAGTTGGATTTCGGGCCTAAAGCCGAGACAGATGCCGGATCTGGTGTCTTTGGCTTGAACCGGCACAAATCAATGATCGCGCAATGCCAACACTCGGGTTTCCTCGCCTTGCAGACATATCGCCCATGAAGGATGAGCCAGTGGTGGGCGCCCTTCTTGAACTCTGGTGGCGTCGCGCGTTCTAGGCCCGCCTCAACTTCGTCCGGGTTTTTACCAGGGGCGAGCCCGGTGCGATTTGATACTCTGAATATATGCGTATCAACGGCGATGGTCGGCTGACCAAACGCCTCATTGAGCACCACATTCGCCGTCTTGCGTCCCACGCCCGGCAACTGGACGAGTTCCTCGCGCGTTTCCGGAACTTTTCCGCCGAACGTTTCGATCAGCATCTTGCTGAGCGCGATCACGTTCTTGGCTTTGTTGCGCCACAGGCCGATCGTCTTGATGTGTTCGGCTACACCCTCCTCTCCCAGCTGAAGCATCTTCTCAGGCGTGTCCGCCACAGCAAACAACTTCGCAGTCGCCTTGTTCACGCCGACATCTGTCGCCTGAGCGGACAGCGCGACAGCGACAACCAGCGTATAGGGATTGACGAAATCCAGCTCGGTCTTGGGGTCCGGCCTGTCCTGCGCGAGTGCGGCGAACAAGGCGGTGGCTTTCTCGCGACCGAACACCCGTGGCGGGCGCTTTTTTGAAGCCGGTTTTGAGGGAGATTTTGGCTTTGTCATACCGCCTGTCTAATGAACCCTCGCCGACGAACAAGACCGTGCTATCTAGTTCGCATGACCGAAAAGCAGGAAATCGTCTACATGGACGCGGTGCTGCGTCCCAACCAATCGCTGAGCGAGCGTGGTTTTGCCATTGTAATGGCAATTGTTGGCGTCGTNAGTTTCGCTACGGGCATGATGTTCATGGCCCTGGGCGCTGTTCCGGTAATCGGCTTCTTTGGGCTGGATGCCCTGATCTTCTATTTTCTCTTCCGTGCTTCCTTCAGAAAACAACGCGAAGAAACGCGAATCATTGTGACCGCAAGCGAGCTGCAACTCACCCATACCCCCAACAAAGGGGGCGAGAAGCATGTGACTCTTCCATCGGCATTCGCGCGAGTCGAACTGGACGAACCGCTGACAGCCAGCAGCTGGTTGCGAATCGAGTACGGAAAAAAAGCCTACATTATTGGGCGGTTCCTAACGCTGTCAGAGAGAAAATCGCTGGCCGATGCGATACGTGCGGCGCTGCTGGCATCAAAGCGCGAACGACATTTCTCATAAAAATGACGCCTGCGTCATAGTTTTTTCAGAATACCCATGTTAAGGTGACGCCGACNTCATAAATCGAGCCTGAGACAAAGGCTCACTGTCGGAGGAACATCCATGGCTGCCGATACGGTTCACCTGTTAGATCACCCTGCCCTGCAACGCCCAAAGATCTCTCATCGGGATCCATTGTTTGAGGGCTATCTGGAAATTGGCCAGCCAGCGCCGCCAGCCAGCGAGTTGCCGCTGTCAGAGCTTCATCCGGAAGATCCTGAACTCTGGCGCCAACAAAAAATGTGGGATCGTTTTGAACGCCTGCGCAACGAAGCGCCCGTTCACTATACAGCGGATTCTTTTGTCGGTCCGTTCTGGTCCATCAGCCGCTACGAAGACATCATGGCGGTAGATACCGACCACAAGCGCTTCTCCTCCAGCTGGGAATATGGCGGCATCACTCTGGGTAGCCCGCCCGCTGATTTCGAATTGCCGATGTTCATCGCCATGGACGAACCGCAACACTCAGAACAACGCAAAACTGTTCAGCCGGCCGTTGCGCCCAACATGCTGAAAGAGTTTGAACCGCTCATTCGCTCCCGAACCCAGGGTCTTCTTGATTCCCTGCCCGTCGGTGAGCCGTTCGACTGGGTCGACAAAGTGTCCATCGAACTGACCACGATGATGCTGGCTACNNTGTTTGATTATCCATTCGAAAAGCGCCGCGACCTCACTCATTGGTCCGATATGGCGACCGGCATGAACAATCCAGACATCTGCCCTGGCGGTGAAGAACAGTGGAAACGCGAGATGATGGAGTGTCTCGCCACCTTCATGCAGATCTTCCAGGAGCGCGGCGCACAGCCCCTGAAGAACGATCTGATAAGTTTGCTGGCTCATGGCGAAAAAACCAGGAACATGACGCCGATGGAATTGCTCGGCAATGTGATCCTGCTGATCGTTGGCGGCAATGACACAACCCGCAACTCGATGACGGCATCTGTCTACGCGCTGAACAAATACCCAGCTGAATACGAAAAGCTGAAGGCCGACCACTCCCTCATCCCGAACATGGTTTCAGAAACCATTCGCTGGCAAACGCCTCTGGCACACATGCGCCGGACAGCGCTTGAAGATGTCGAGATGCACGGCCAAACCATCAAGAAGGGCGATCAGGTCGCCATGTGGTATGTTTCCGGAAACCGCGACGAGCGCTTCTGGGATCGCCCGAACGACTACATTATCGATCGCGAGAATGCCCGCCGTCATATCTCGTTCGGCTTTGGCATCCACCGCTGCGTCGGCAATCGTCTCGCTGAACTTCAGCTTCAGATATTGTGGCAGGAACTGATGGAGCGTTTCAGCCACATTGAGGTTATGGACGAACCATCCTTCACGGCCGGCGCATTCGTCAAAGGCTATACTTGGATGCCCGTGGTCCTGCATGGAAAATAGTCTTTGGCTGACGCCACGCTAAGCCTTTAAACCTCCCATCATCGCCAGATGGGAGGTTTTTTCATGGACGTTTCAAAAGCCGTTGATCAACGCATATCAACTCGGGCCTTTCTACCTGATGCCTTGCCGGAATCGGAAATCCGCGACTGGCTGGAACAGGCCCAGCGGGCCCCTTCTGGTGGAAACACCCAGCCTTGGCGAACGATAATTGTCAGCGGAGCAGCCAAGGATGCAGTTATCGGAATGGCCGCGCCAGTACTTGCAGCCAATCCGAAAGGTCAGCCAACAGATCGTCCGATATACCCCAAGGATCTCTGGGAGCCTCACGAGTCGCGCCGCCGGAAGGTAGGTGAGATGATGTATGAAGCNCTTGGCATTCCTCGCGAGGATCGTGCTGCGCGCNTTGGCTGGTTTGCCAACAATTTCCGATTCTTCGGTGCGCCAGTCGCAGCCTTCATCATTATCGACGAGAGAATGGGGCACGGACAATGGGGGCACACCGGCATGTATCTGCAGACGTTGGCGCTGCTCGCCGAAGAGCGCGGTTGGGGCACCTGCATGCAGGAGTGTTGGGGGATGCTACGCCCTGCCCTGAAAGAACACTTCAAGCTGTCCGATACGGAAATGGTCTGGTGCGCCATGGCGGTGGGCAAGCCGGATAAGGAACACCCGGTCAACACGCTCCGCGCTGAGCGCGCTCCGCTCGACGAAATTGCCGAACTACACGGTTTCTGAATTTCGCCCCAATCCTGCCGGATCTGCATGGCGCAATAGCGTCATGCTTACCCGTCGCTCTGCTCTTCTTTGTGGCCTGGCCGTGCCTTTGGCACCGGCTCAGCTCTTCAAGGAAACGCTTCCNTGGTCCACGCGGCTGGTATATTCGGCGCGCAGGCAAATTGGCGTGACGCGGACATACGATCCTGCCTATGTGCAACTGGATTATCCGATGGGCGACATCCCACGCGNCCGGGGCGTNTGCACCGACGTTATTATTCGTGCCTACCGCGACGCTTTTCAGATTGACCTTCAGAAACTCGTCCATGAGGACATGACGGAGACGTTCGACTCCTATCCAGCGATTTGGGGGCTCACACGACCTGACAGGAATATTGACCACCGCAGAGTGCCGAACCTCGAACGCTTCATCGAAAGATATGGCAGCGCTCTTTCAACACCGAGCAAAGTGACCGATTGGAAATCTGGTGATCTGTATACGATGCGCTACAAGGGCAGCTTNCCGCATATTGGGATCGTGTCAGACAGGACGTCCTACTCTGGCACGCCACTTGTGATTCACAATATGGGGTGGGGAACGTCTGAGGACGACATAATCGGTCGCTTCGATTTCGAGCGAAGGTTCAGACTTTCGCCCATGTCACTGATCTGACCTATTCGTCGTCATCCCATGAGGTCATGGGTTGCTCGGGAATTCGCGGCTGTTTGGACAGCTGGATCACGGCCGCCTTAACGTCTCCGCTGTCAAACTCCTCTTCCTCGACGACTGTACGCTGAGGCGCGCGCGTATAGGAAAAAACGCTGACAGTATCGGCGTCATCACCNTCGCTTTCTTCAAGCGCTTCATCCGTACCCGTTTCTTCCAGGGCTGCGTCCTCGACGATGGCTTGCACTTCATCTCCGTCTTCCTCAGCGTCCATGAAGTCAGTCACAAAGGTTTCAGTCTCTTCAAGCGCAGTGGAATCATCTTCCGGCATCTCTTCGCCATTCAGCGCTTCTTCGTCAGGCATCTGGAAGCCTTCCGGAATTACATCGGACAAGAGGCCCTCGGCTTCGAGGTCCGCTTTGCCAGGGAGAGTGTCGAGACTTTCAAGCCCAAAATGCTCCATGAATGCATCTGTTGTGCCGTAGGTGATCGGCTGTCCGGGCGTTTTGCGGCGGCCCTTGATCTTTACCCAGCCGGTTTCCAGCAGAGTATCGATGGTCGTCTTCGAGACCGCGACACCGCGCACCGCTTCAATCTCCGCCCGGGTCACGGGCTGGCCGTATGCAATGATTGCAAGCGTCTCCAGCGTGGCCTGTCCGAGTCGCTTTTGCACCTGCCGTTCTTCGACGAACAGGTAGGATAAATCCTGTGCCGTCTGGAATCGCCACTTCCCGGCCACTTCCACAAGATTGACACCACGGCTGACATATTGCGCCTTTAGCGCCATAAGCACTTCAGCGGCCTCCACGCCATGAGGAAGTGTTTCCGAGATCTGCTCTGCACTCAGTGGTTCACCGGCCGCAAACAGGATTGCTTCTGCCCGGCGTATGCCCTCCGCCAGTGCTTCGCNCGCCCCTTCAGCCAAGGCTTCTTCAGAGCGGCGGTAGGCGAACGACAATTGCGCAATGGGATCGCGGTCCGTATCAGGCGTGTCGTCAGTCATCAGGTGATTCTCAAGCGGTTGCATTTTGGCCCCCCTCTGGTCGTTCACCCGCATTACGCAAGTAAAGCGGTGCGAAATGCTCTTCCTGGCGCACATCGACTTCACCATCTCTGGCAAGCTCCAATGCGGCTGAAAACACACTTGCTGTGACAGACCGTGGCGGCAGTTCCGGATCCACGTCTGTCATGGTTGAGCGGATCTCGTCCAGCGAAGACCACTGTTCCAACTGTTGCCGAAGTGCACGCAAAGTGGTCCGCGCCAGCTCCAGCGGCAGCACGAGTTGCTGCTCGATNGTNTGCGGGCGTTCTTTCTCACGACGATCACGAATGGCACCGAAGGCTTGCGTCANTTCAAACAACGATGCCTTGAATTCAGTGTGCTTCACCACCTTTGGCTGAACTGGCGCCCCACGAAGGTAAACCACATTGTTCAAAATNGGCCCCGCCTCAAGCTCTTGTACGGCNCTGCGCATTGCGTCCAGCCGTTTGAGCCTGAATGCCAGGCGTTCGGCCATTTCCTCGCCTGTCGGCTCATCTTCCCCGGTGCTTTCCGGCTTCGGAAGCAAAAGGCGCGATTTCATGAATGCCANCCAAGAGGCCATCAGCAGATAATCTGCGGCAAGGTCTATCCGTTGGCTTTTCGCTTCATCGATAAAGTCGAGATACTGCTCAGCCAGAGACAACATCGAGAGATGAAGCAGATCGACTTTCTGTTTACGTGCCAACTCCAGCAAGAGGTGCAACGGCCCCTCATACCCGCCGACATCGACCGAGAACAGATCGCCAGCTTCTGCTTCCTGAGCGTCTGCCGACAAGGCGTCGATGGAAATCATGTCAGAGCTCATGNCNNGCCCGCCAATTGCGGAAAGTAGGATCGGAATGTGTTCCATCCTTCCGCCACATCGAAATCCTGTTCATGNGTCGACAAAGCCTCAGCGCGCTGGGCCCGCGCCAANGACTTGCCGGTNAGTTCAGGTGCAACAGACGCGACTTCTGACATTTCGGCCAGAATCTCCTGAGCATCAGACAAGAAACCAGAACAGTGCAAAAGCACGTCACATCCTGCAGCGATCGCCGCNTGACCTCGCTCGCCCAGACTACCGCCCAGCGCTTTCATCCCCAGATCGTCTGTCATCAGCAGACCATCAAACCCGATTCGCTGGCGGATCACGTCTTGAATCATGATTTTTGACAGCGTGGCCGGCAAAGTGGCGTCAAATGCGTCATAGGCAATGTGAGCAGTCATGGCCATTGGCGCATCCGCGAGCCGCGCAAAAGCATCAAAATCCTTGGATAGCTCGTTGTCGCCAGCCGTGACGCGCGGCAATTCCATATGGCTATCGGCCTTGGAACGCCCATGCCCAGGAATATGCTTGATCACGCCCGCTACGCCGCCAGCTGCCAGGCCGGCAAGTGCGGCTCCAGCNAGNCTTGCAACCGTTNCGGTATCAGANCCGAAGGCCCGATCCCCAATNACGTCATGCGCGCCNGNTACGGGAACATCNACNACCGGCGCNCAATCNGCGTGGATCGCCATGTTTGTCAGTTCCGACGCGATCAGGCGGTGCCCAAGCCANGCTGCCGANAGACCGAGATCTCGATCTCGAGCGTAAATTTCCGCATAATCCTGTCCACGTGGAAACAGCGGCCACTCCGGCGCTTTCAAACGGGCAACCCGGCCGCCTTCCTGATCNATGAATATCAAGCACGGACGCTGCATCGCGTTCCAGATNTCNTCGACAAGCTGGCGGACCTGCTGACGCGATACNCAGGAACGCCCCATCAGNATGACGCCCCAAGGCTGCTGCGCCGCAAACANANNGGCTTCATCTGCAGTCAGGACTGGGCCTGATACGCTGAGGATGCAGGCCTTCATCACTAGCCCGTCACCACGATGCAGTTATCCCCCGCGGCTTTGACAGCATCNCAGAANTCAGANGCATCCGCGCGATCTGCAAAGCTGCCAACGCGCAGGCGGTAGAATACGCCTTTGGCGCCGAGATCAGCTCGCTGAATGTGCTTTGTGGCGCTGCCGAACAATTCGGGCTTCTTCCGGTTCAACTCAGTCCAGGCCGACTCCGCGGCTTCTTGTGAGCGGAACGCTGCGAGTTGAACCAAAAATGCGCCGCCATTCGAAAACGCGAACTCAGGCGCCGCTGAAACAGGCTTTGGTTGGACTTGCGGTGCTGGCGCCGGTGCGGCCGGAGTGGAGGGAACCACGCGCAAGGGTTCTTCCTCGTCTTCTGGCATGGATTCCAAGTCGGCCAGAGCGCGCACCTGGTCNTCATCGGGCTCAGCGCCNTCTNGACCGGGTCGCAACTCAATTGGGGGGCCTCCTTGCAGAAGACCATCCTCAGCGTTTTCAAGTTCGGCAACTTGGGATTCANTCATGATTGGACGCTCAGAGTCGTCCATCTGGTCGTAAAAGCGTTTGTCNGTATCCGGGATGGCNACGCCTTCACGATCTTCAGGGGCGCGNTTGTAGGGTTGCTTGTCTGCAATAACGCTTGGAATACCCGCGCCATTGTCCCGAATGCCCTGCCTGTACGTGTTCCAGACCACAGCGCCNAACACNAGCAAAACACCTANCGCCAGGGCGAGTATAAGCGGGCCACGCGCGGAATCGTCCNCACGCACGTCAAAACCGCGATAATCGTCCTCGAACGGGGANTAATCCCTGTCATCTTCCCGGTATCGCCCCATGGAATCACCCTTAGAACAGCTTCACAAAGTTAATATTAGCGACCGTTTCGTTAACGACGCTTGAATGCCACGTCAGAAACCGTGACCGCTGCTGTATCGTCGGCGTTACGTGTCCGGAACGGCAGAAATGTGACTATCGCAGGACATCTGGATGATAGAGACGCCGGTGCTCTTCAATTGCGTACGTATCCGTCATGCCGGCAATGTAGTCGCAGACAATTCGTGCGCGCCGCGCTTCGTCAGCCTGGGAGGCGTCCAGACGCCATAGAGAAGGCAAAGTATCCGGCTCTTTCAGGAATATATCAAACAATTCAGCAAGCATCCGCTTTGCTTTGCTTCGCATCCTGTTGACAGTGTAATGCTTATACATGCGCTCGTGCAGGAACGCGCGTAATGCTCTCTGACGACTTTCCAGTTCTTCGGAAAATGCGACCAACGGCACGTCCATTGCGCGAACATCGGCGGCGCTTTTGGGCGCGTACTCTTTTATTCGGCGCTCGGTTTCTGATGTCAGGTCATTGATCCAAAGTCCGATCAGGCGCCGCACAGCTTCGTANGAGACCATTCGGTCTTTCAAATGCGGATATTCCAGTTTCACGGACCGNAATACNTCTCCNACAATTGGAAGGTCCATAAGGTCGTCGACCGTGAAAAGACCTGCAGCGATGCCGTCATCAATGTCGTGATTGTTATATGCAATGTCGTCCGACAACGCTGCGACCTGAGCTTCAGGACCGGCAAACTGGTGTGGCTCAAGGTCCATGAAGTTTGCATATTGGCGGAAGGCGGCTGGCAGCGATTCCATTGGTGCATCCCGCGTCACCATTGGTCCATTGTGTTTGACGAGGCCCTCCANCAGCTCCCAGGTGAGATTNAGTCCTTCGAAATTGGGGTAGCGAACTTCCAGTTTTGTCACCACGCGTAGCGTCTGTGCATTGTGATCAAACCCCTGGTAATCGGCCATGCATTCATCAAGCTGGTCTTCCCCGGCATGACCGAACGGGGGGTGTCCGATATCGTGCGCNAACGCCAAAGCCTCTGCGAGATCTTCATCCAGACCAAGCGTTCGGGAGATGCTTCTCGCGATTTGGGCTACTTCCAGTGAATGGGTCAGCCGCGTGCGGAAATGGTCGCCTTCATGCGCAACGAAAACCTGCGTCTTCTGCTTCAAGCGACGAAAAGCGGTGGAATGAATGATGCGGTCACGATCCCGCTGGAATGGCGTCCGCGTGGCGGATGGGGCCTCTTCATGGTACCGACCACGACTATCCTCGTGCCTCGTAGCAAACACTGCTCTCTTTTCCATTGGCTAGAGAATCCCTATGTTGAGGTCATGAGCACGATTACCGTCCCCGATGTGACCCTTACAGCCTCCGCTGCCAAGCGAATTAATGCGATTCTGGCAAAACAGGACGGCGTAGACTATCTGCGCGTATCCGTTGAAGGCGGCGGATGCTCCGGCTTTTCCTACAAGTTTGATTTCGACAAGGTAGCAAACGCTGATGATGTNGTGCTTGAGCGCGATGGCGCGAAGGTTCTGATCGATGAAATGAGCCTCGAATTCCTGAAGGGATCCGAGATTGATTTCACAACCGAGCTGATCGGGGCGGCCTTCAAGATCAACAATCCGAATGCGACAGCTGCGTGTGGCTGCGGAACCAGTTTTTCGATTTAACTTGCCTCGCCCAACGGCATGGTCGCTAGGTGATCCTCAAATTTGAGCGAGGATTAAGCCATGCCTACAGCAAAGCCGTTTCGCATCGATGTGCCCCGTGTAAAACTCGACACCATCATGGCGCGGGTCAAAGCGTATGATTGGTTTCCTGCNCCTGCAAACGAAGACGGCTTCACTTACGGCATGTCAACGCCGGTNATGAAGGACATCCAGCGATACTGGCTCGCTGGATACGACTGGCGCAAATCAGAGGAAATCCTCAACAAGTTTCCTAGCTACAAAGTCGAGATTGAGGGCCAGGTAATTCATTTCGTTCATGTCGTTGGGGAAGCAGGCGGAAGACGCCCCCTGCTGTTGACNCATGGCTGGCCGGGATCGGTCTTCGAGTTCTGGGAATCAATTGCACCGCTCGCATTTCCATCTCGCTACGAAGGTAACTCCGAAGATGCCTTTGACCTGATTATTCCGTCTCTTCCCGGCTACGGATTTTCCGGAGCTCCGAAATCTCCCATCGGACCTCGGACCACGGCGGCGCTGTGGGACACGTTGATGCGGGACGTGCTGAAATATGATTCCTATCTTGCTCAGGGCGGCGATTGGGGAAGCATGGTCACCTCCCATCTTGGTCTCAATCATGGCACAGTCGATGGCAAAGGAGGATGTCGCGCAATTCATCTCAATATGACGGGATTTCGTCCCACACCTGCTACGCCGGAAAATGAAGACGAAGCCAATTGGCTTACCGGCATGCAGGATGCGATGCAGCGTGAAGGCGCCTACCTCATGCAACAGATGACCAAGCCGCAAACGCTGGCGATGGCGCTGATGGACTCTCCTGTGGGCACGGCTGCATGGATCATCGAGAAGTTCAACGGATGGTCTGACCTTTCAGAGGGCGGACTACTTGATACCTACACGAAAGACCAGTTGCTCACCAATGTGATGATCTATCTCGTGAANGATGCCATTGCGACCAGCGTCTGGTTCTACAATGGATTCGCTCAGGAAGGCGGTAATGCGCTGCCTGAAGGCGTTCGTTGCGAAACACCANCTGGCTTTGCAAGCTACCCNGGAGAGCCGGTCTACAAGCCTGCGCCGCGNTCCTGGATGGAACGCGCCTANAACATCACTCGTTGGACGGATATGCCCCGTGGCGGCCATTTTGCTGCGATGGAAGAGCCCGAACTCTTCGTCAAGGAAATGCGCGAATGGGCGCGAGANCTTGACGCTTAAGCTCTTAGATCTTTGGCGAGATTATCCAGCACAGCGTTCGCGAACTTTGCTTCCTGCTCTTCGAAGAAGTCGTG
Source organism: Hyphomonas sp. TMED31 (assembly GCF_002172815.1). Lineage (NCBI taxonomy): Bacteria > Pseudomonadati > Pseudomonadota > Alphaproteobacteria > Hyphomonadales > Hyphomonadaceae > Hyphomonas > Hyphomonas sp. TMED31. The sequence goes on from NZ_NHCK01000042.1 coordinate 36,158, forward strand.
AGCAAGCGAGACATACTCATCAAGAATGATNGCGTTCGAGAGATGCTGNTGCTGNATGAATTCAGCCGCGCCGGCCCGCAACAATGCTCGCATGGTTGCATCCAGACGGGTCAGTTTCCAGCCGGATGCGAGACGCGCCAGAATTGCTTTATCGATGGCAGCCTGGTGTTCGACGACTGCGTTTACAATGGATTTGAAGATGTCCGGATCGGCTTCCTCGATCGGCTCTTCATTCGGTCCAATGCCAAGNCGGTCTTCCATGAAGGCGCGAATAGTGGCGCGTGCGGATTTCCCGGTCTGCTCCATTTCGTAGAGCGCCTGAACGGCTGCGAGGCGCGCTCCCGCCCGCCTCGCTCTTGTAACTTCAAATGGGATCTTCTGATCGGTCACCGAATAAGTTCCTTGCGGAATTTGATCATCGCCANGCANGCTTCTGCAGCGTCCTTACCCTTGTTNCCGCGCTTGCGATCNGCNCGGGCAAGTGCCTGCTCTTCATTCTCAACTGTGAGGATACCATAGCCGATGGCCTGGCGCCGCTGAACGATGAGGTCCATCAAGCCACGTGCACTTTCACCACAGACATAGTCATAGTGAGACGTCTCTCCGCGAATGACGCAGCCAAGCGCAACCGCACCATCAAACCGGCCGCTATCTGCCGCCATCGCGATCAGTCCCGGCAGTTCGAATGCACCAGGCACTTCCATTACGGTGACTTTTGCGCCAGCNGCTTCGAGTGCTTCCAGAGCCCCGGCTTCCAATTCATCAGAAATGTGTTTGTAGTAGCGGGAAATGGCGACAAGTACGCGTTCAGCCATCAATTGCTCTCCTCATCAAGTTTGCGCCACCCCTCTATGCTTAAGCCATAGCCGTCAAGGCCTGCGAGGCGGGTGGGCTGAGTACCAGAAAGATAAATCATCTTGCGAACGCCCAGGTCACGCAGGATTTGCGCCCCTACACCATACTCGCGGATGGGCGCAGTGGGATCTGCAGGCGCAGACGGCTTCAGGCCGAGGCGCTCTGCAATAACGTTCGGCCGGATCGTGTTCACGAAAACTATCACGCCCGGCTCATCGGCGTCCGCGATCATACGCATTGCGCGACCGACAAGGCCNTGACGGGGGCCATTTTCACCCAGCACGTCAGACAGAACATCCATGCGGTGAACACGCACGAGCGTGGTGCTGTCAGGCGTGATATCGCCATGAACAATGGCAATATGTTCAGAATTGTCGAGCGCATTGCGGAAGCAAACCGTTTTGAATCCTTCGCCAAAGCCGGAATTCAACGGCGCCTCGACACGTCGCTCCATGAAGCGATCATTCTTCCGACGCCACGCGATCAGATCAGCAATCGTTCCGATCTTCAGATTGTGGAGCTGCGCAAACGCAACGAGCTCTGGCAGCCGGGACATCGAGCCGTCCTCGTTCATGATCTCACAGATCACACCGGCAGGATAAAGCCCGGCCATGCGGGAGATATCTACGGCTGCCTCGGTATGCCCGGCTCTGACCAATGTGCCGCCCTCGCGCGCGATGAGCGGGAAGACATGCCCCGGCGAAACGATGTCTTCATGGTCCTTCGTAGGATCGATCGCGACCGCAATTGTCCGAGAGCGATCGTGGGCTGAAATGCCCGTTGTTACGCCCTCTTTTGCTTCGATCGAGACCGTGAAGGCGGTGCCCATACTTTCCCGGTTGTTCCGGGTCATCATATCCAGGTTCAGCGTGTGGGCGCGCTCCTGAGTCATTGCAAGGCAAATAAGCCCACGACCATGACGGGCCATAAAGTTAACATGTTCCGGCGTCGCGAAGTTTGCCGGAATGATGAGGTCACCCTCATTCTCGCGATCTTCTGCATCGACCAGAATGTACATCCGGCCATTGCGGGCATCTTCGATAATCTCATCAATCGAAGAGATGGCCTCGTGGAATTCGCTACTCATGACGCTTACTGCCCTTCTGGCGCATCGGCGCCGATCATGCGTGCCACGTAGCGCGCGAGCATNTCGATCTCAAGATTGACGCTGGAGCCGGNCTGCAGTTCGTTGAGGGTTGTCACGTCCCACGTGTGAGGAATGATCGCGAGNTGGAAATCNCCATTCGGCAACGCCTCGGCGACGGTGAGCGACACGCCGTTCACGGCGGCAGACCCTTTCGTTGCGAAATAGCGCGAAATCGCTTCAGGTGGCCGAATGGTGATCCGAAAACTCTCGCCCTCAGGCTCAATGGACACCACCTGACCGACGCCATCGACATGGCCAAACACGAAGTGCCCGCCCAATTCATCGCCCANTTTGAGACTTTGTTCGAGATTGACCCNGGATCCGACGTGGAGGTCGCCAAGAATAGTTTTTGCCAGTGTTTCAGGCACTGCCTCCGTCGCAAACCAGGCGCCGCGCTCTCCCTGCCCCATATCCACGACAGTGAGGCACACACCGGAGTGCATGATCGAGGCGCCCATGGAGATTTCATCAAGAGGGTAGCCGCTTTCGACTTCAAACCGGCGCAGGCCATTGCGATCTTCAACAGACCGAACCGTACCAACGTCGGTCACCAGACCTGTAAACATTTTCCTGCCCTTAGTTTCTTATTNAGACNCNTACATAGGTNTCNAGNACNTCANCCCCAATCCGTTCCGTNGCGANAGCGCGCCAACGTGACGCCTGACCGAGGTCTGAAAGCCCCAGAGCCCCGAGAGCAGGTAGGCCGTCTCCTCCGATCAGGATAGGCGCACGGAACCAGGCAATCTCATCAACCAATCCCTCGCGAATGAAGCTCGCCGCGAGAGTACCGCCACCTTCAATAAGTAACGACGACAAACTTTCGGCCTCAACGCGTCGCAGCAAATCGTTGACATCCACCCGGATGCCCCGTCCGCAACGCCAGATCTCCACGCCACTTGCCGCCAATATGTCCTGCGGCTGGCCATTCGTGGCGACGACAACGCGGCCCGTCCCGGCCGATTGAACCAATCTGGAACTTCTAGGTGTGCGCCCATGAGAATCCGCCACGATCCTGACCGGCTGCTTCGCAGGCAGCGGTACTGTCCGCGCCGTCAAGAGTGGATCGTCAGCGAGTACGGTGCCGATACCCACAAGGATCGCATCATGAGCCGCCCTGAGTTGATGTCCCCGTGCGCGGGATTCGCTGCACGTGATCCACTGGCTTGTTCCATCAGACAAGGCGATACGTGCGTCCAGCGATGTTGCGATCTTCAGGGTGACCTTGACCCCGCTCATTCCTCGTCGCCCTCATCGTCGAGCGCAGTGTTTTCAATGAACTGGGCGAAATCGTTCGGATCCTTGAAATCCTTGTAGACACTTGCAAACCGCACATAGCCAACAGGGTCGACCCGACGCAGGGCTTCCATCGCGAATTCCCCGACATCGTTTGAAGATACCTCGGTCTCGCCGGCACTTTCGAGGTTTCTCGCAATTCCGGAAACCATCTGGTCAATCTGATCGCGATCCACTGGCCGTTTCCGCAAAGCGATCGTGATAGACCGAGTCAGGCGATCACGATCAAACGGCACCCGTTTTCCGTCTCGCTTCACCACGGTAATTTCGCGAAGTTGAACTCGCTCAAAAGTGGTGAAGCGGGCCCCACAAGACTCGCAAACCCGCCGACGACGGACAGCCGTGTTGTCTTCAGCCGACCGGCTGTCCTTCACCGATGTGTTCTCGGAACCGCAGAACGGGCAACGCAAAGTCTATCAGCCCCCCAAACCATTATAGATTGGGAATTGCGCAGTAAGCGCCTTCACTTCTTCGCGAACCTTGTCCTCAGCCGAACTGCTCTCACCAGAAGCGACAGCGTCCACAATTTCACCAATCCAGTTGCCGATCTGAGTAAACTCTGCTTCGCCGAATCCACGCGTTGTGCCCGCGGGTGAACCGACCCGTATGCCGCTGGTAATTGTTGGCTTCTGGGGGTCGAATGGAACGCCATTCTTGTTACAGGTAATAAATGCGCGCTCCAGCGCATGTTCGGCGTCACGACCCGTTACGTTTTTCGGACGCAGGTCAATCAAGGCTACATGCGTATCCGTACCACCAGAAACAACATCAAGACCGCTGGCTTTGCACGCCTCCGCCATGGCGGACGCGTTTGCGACAACTTGAGCCGCGTAGGTCTTGAATTCCGGTGTCAGGGCTTCCCCGAACGCAACGGCTTTAGCGGCGATCACATGCATCAGAGGACCGCCCTGAATGCCCGGGAAGATTGCTGAGTTGATCTTCTTGGCTAGCGCTTCGTCATTGGTCAGGATCATGCCGCCGCGTGGACCGCGCAGGGTCTTGTGCGTCGTCGTGGTCGCAACATGCGCATATTCAAGCGGATTCGGATGTGCGCCGCCGGCAACCAATCCAGCGAAGTGGGCCATATCCACCATGAACAGCGCACCGACCTCATCAGCGATTTCGCGGAAGCGCTTGAAATTGATCTGACGCGGGTAAGCCGATCCACCGGCGATAATCAGTTGAGGACGATGTGCTTTCGCCAGTCGCTCAACCTCAACGAAATCGATCTGGTCGTCTTCGCGGCTAACTCCATACTGCACAGCATTGAACCATTTACCCGACTGGTTTGGACGCGCCCCATGCGTAAGGTGTCCACCAGCATCCAGGCTCATACCAAGAATTGTGTCTCCTGGTTTCAATACCGCCTGAAACACGCCTTGGTTGGCCTGACTACCGGAGTTGGGCTGTACGTTGGCAAACTCGCAATTGAAGAGTTGTTTGGCCCGTGAAATAGCCAGCTCTTCCGCAATATCCACGAATTCGCATCCGCCATAATAGCGCCGACCGGGATACCCTTCCGCATACTTGTTCGTCAGGATCGTACCCTGCGCATCAAGCACGGCCTGGGAAACGATATTTTCCGAAGCAATCAATTCAATTTGCTGCTGCTGACGCGTGCGCTCTTTCTTGATTGCTTCGAACAGTTCAGGATCACGTTCCTCCAGCCTTTGGCTGAAGAAATCAGTCGTGTCGGGGCGTGCTGACTGGGCTGTGTCTGCCATGTAGCGAATCTCCTGCTGGGTTACGCGCTGTTTACGCCCGGCGGCGAGAAGCCGCAACCATTCCAAACCGCGCACGGCAGAATATCGCACTCAATGCCGTCATGATGCGAATTAACATCAAGAATATCATGTAAATACTTGAAGATGTGTGGTATTTAAAGATTAACAGGGGCTACAAATCAAAACTCCATATCGCTTTTCATACCCGAGTCTTGTCCGACCATGACCGAATACGAGACATCTGACCTACTCGACATGACGACGGAGATCGTTTCGTCGTACATCTCTAATAATCAAATTGATGCAGAGACGTTGCCTGTCCTGATCCGCAATGTTTACAGCACAGTCTCTTCCCTGTCCGCGACAAGCGAACCAGTCGCAGAGACAGCCGAGCCCGCCGTCCCGATCGCGAAATCCATATTGCCTGATTACCTGATCTGCCTAGAGGATGGGCGAAAGCTCAAGATGCTAAAGCGCTACCTTCGGTCGAAATTCGACATGACGCCTGAAGAGTATCGTGCGAAATGGGACCTTCCTTCGGATTACCCCATGGTTGCGCCCAACTACGCAAAACTCAGGTCAAAACATGCCAAACAAATCGGTCTGGGCAAGAAAGCGGCACCGACTACCGGCAAGAAAGCCAAATAGGCACCAAGATACCTAAGCGGCCTTGTCGAGCCCAAGCTGTTTCCAAACAGCAAGAATGGCCGCGACCAGCTCGTCCATCATGACCTCATCATGGACAGGGCTAGGCGTGAAGCGGAGACGCTCGGTGCCTTTTGGAACTGTTGGATAGTTGATCGGCTGCACGTAAATCCCAAAGTCAAACAGCAGCGTGTCAGACAGGGCCTTGCAACGCTCAGGGTCTCCCACAAGCAACGGAACAATATGGGTGTCCGTGTCAATCATTGGCAGACCGGCATCACGAAACTTCTGCTTCAGCAATGCAGCATTGGCCTGATGTTTCCCGCGCAGTTCGCGCCCCGCATCTGTCCGCAACTTCTGAATGCTGGCAAGCGCACCAGCCGCCATGACCGGACAGGTTGACGTCGTGAAAATAAATCCCGAAGCCATCGACCGTATCGCGTCGACCACGGTCTCGTGGCTGGCTATATAGCCGCCCATCACACCATAAGCTTTGCCGAGCGTACCCTCGATGATATCGATCCGGTCAGCCAGCCCCCACATTTCTGCGACGCCAGCGCCATTATCTCCGTACATGCCGACCGCATGGACTTCGTCCAGATAGGTCAGGGCATCAAACTCATCGGCTAGATCACAAATTTCTTCCATGCGGCCGAAATCGCCATCCATGGAATAGACGCTCTCGAATGCGATCAGCTTCGGACGGCTCGGATCGTCATTCTCCATGAGTGCCCGCAAATGATCGACATCATTGTGACGGAAGATTCGACGGTCCGCCCCTGACCGACGGATGCCTTCGATCATGGATGCGTGATTCAGGGAGTCCGAATAGATGATGAGATCTGGAAGGATCTTGCCCAAAGTGGACAGCGTCGCCTCATTGGAAACATACCCTGACGTGAACAGCAGCGCAGATTCCTTGCCATGCAAATCAGCGAGCTCTCGCTCAAGGTCTACGTGATATCGGGTTGTGCCAGAAATGTTGCGCGTACCGCCAGATCCTGCACCAAAACTGTCGATCGCCTGATGCATGGAGTTGATGACATCATCGTCCTGCCCCATGCCGAGATAATCGTTGGAACACCAGATCGTGACTTCGCGCTCACCGTCCTCGAATCTCGCGGTCGCCTTTGGAAACCGTCCCTTGTGACGGTGCAAGTCCACGAATACGCGGTACCGGCCTTCGCCGTGAATGGAATTGAGGGCGTCTTCAAAGGCCTTCAGATGTTTCATCTGCTTCGTTCCCGATATTTCGTGAGCCTACATAGTGCCGTATTGAGCAATTGATAATGGCTCCATACGCCGCGGGCCGCTTTTGTCGCATAGGGGAAACCCCTTACGCGTCATAGCCCGGCATTTCACGGTCGAGCTTCCGCAATAGCGCTGGCCAGATCAGTTTCTCAGTCAACATGCTCATTCCAGAGCTGTGCTCGGTCATTCCACCCTGCCCGGCAACCTTTTGCTGCAGGTCGTTGTCACATTCGAGCACGCCGTCGCGCCCAGCTGAAAGCGCCATAATCTGCATGTTGCAAGCGCGCTCGAGGAAGAACATGCGCGTGAATGCTGAAGCCGCCGTCTCTCCGATGGTAAGCGTGCCGTGGTTGCGCAGAAGCATGGAATGCTTCTTAGGACCAAGGTCAGCCACCAGGCGCTCTCGCTCATCCAGATCCAGGGCGATACCCTCATAATCGTGATAGGCAATGTCTTCGCGAACGATCATCGCAGTCTGGCTCAGTGGCATCAGCCCCTCTTTCTGCGATGACACCGCAACGCCTTGGTCTGTGTGGACGTGAATGACCACTTTGGCGTCATCGCGTGCGTCATGAATCGCCGAGTGAATCGTGAAACCAGCCGGATTGATGAAGTGGTCAGTTTCCTGAACCACATTCCCTTCAAGATCGACCTTGACCAGCGACGAAGCGGTAATCTCTTCGAAAAAGTGCCCATAGGGATTGATCAGGAAGTGGTGGTCGGGGCCAGGAACGCGATGTGAAATATGGGTGAAAATCATGTCATCCCACCCATGCATGGCAATCAAACGATATAGTGCCGCAAGGTCGACGCGCGCTTGCCACTCCTCCGCTGAAACACTGGAACGAATATCTACTTTCTGCGCGCCATCGGCCATGACCTGTTCTCCCATAGTAACTTTTGCAGGAGAGTAACGGATTAGTGGTGCCTACGCCAGAAAAAGCTGACACTGGCGTCATCTTGCAAATGCGCCGCACGCTCAGCTGATTTGGGTATTCCCAATGGCTTGACGCACCCTTCAATACCAAAGCACATGACGCAAATGAGTGGACCACGCCTGCATTTTTACGCCTCCAAACGCCCTGAAGCTCAGGAAGCCTTNTCCGTGTTGACCAACAAGTATGGCCAGCANGATGAGGAAGATGCCGAAGTTATCGTCGCCCTNGGAGGCGACGGTGCCATGCTGGATTCGCTNCGNCGGCAGTTCGAGGGTGGCAAACCGGTTTACGGCATGAATCGAGGGACGGTTGGGTTCCTGATGAACGAATANGGCGTTGATGCCCTGCCCGACAGAATCAATGCNGCNGAACGCGCTGTAATCTCACCGCTGCGCATGACCGTTCGCGACGTGCATGAACACGAGCATCACGCGTTGGCGATCAATGAAGTATCGATGTTTCGACAAACCGCGCAGACTTCACGCTTCCGGATTACGGTCGATGGAAAAACGCGCATGGACGAGCTTGCCTGCGACGGATTGATGGTGGCGACTCCTGCCGGTTCCACGGCATACAATTTGTCCGCCCATGGCCCCATTTTGCCAATTGGTGCGGGCTTGCTGGCCCTGACACCTGTGAGTGCTTTCCGCCCGAGACGTTGGAAAGGTGCCCTGCTCCGCCGCGATGCGCATGTGAGGATTGATGTAATCGCCCCGATCCTGCGTCCTGTGGCGGCTGCTGCGGACAATCAGGAAGTCAGGGATATTGTCAGTGTGGACGTTCAGGAAGACCGCAGGCGCCTGACAATGTTGTTTGACCCGGGGCACGCCCTGGACGAGCGCATTCTCCGCGAACAGTTTGGTTTCTAAAGGAATTACAAAGGTTTTCGGTCAGGAAAACGTTAAGCCTTATAAACTATGATGGCACCAAATACGGGGAGTCATCATGCTCAAATCCATGCTTCAGAAACTCAAATCCGGAAATGGAGCTCGAACCAGTTCTTCGGATGTTGTCGTACCGGATATCAGCCGCGTAATCAAAATGCCCCCGTCCGCATCATCCCCTGATGCCGCACCTTCTGACCCGTCAATCGAGCACGATCCGGAAGAGCTTGGTGATCGTGCAGAAGCCGCGGTCGATGACCTGTCATCACGTTTCGAGGCGTGGATGCAGGCAGATCTCGACAAGCTCAAACAGGCTTGGGCAGNTGCAAAGGAAGACGGCGCAACTTCAGACGACTACAAGTCGCTGGAAACTTGCGCACACAATATCCGNGGCGTGGCGACGTCTTATGGATACCCAGCGATATCGCGGCTCTGCGGTTCACTCTGCGCCTTGCTGGCCGACACNCAGCCCGGCGAGAATGACGCCTTGATCAACCTTCACGTTGAGGCATGCTCTGCAGCTTTTGGATCAATAGGGCGCGGTGAGGCGGCACAGTCTGTTGCGGACGCTGTGTGCGACGCGCTTGAAGAACGCGTCGCAGTGAAAGCGAAAAAGTCCTCAGAGTAGCTTTCAAAAGCTCTGCGCGCACTTTTTGCTGGANCCATGAAGCACAATCGTTCGGTGGTNCTTTTCCGTTTGGGTCTANTTCATCAAACGTCTGGCCTGCTTCACCCACTCTTCTCTCACGATGCGACCGCGAGCCATGATCTTCGCATCAAGCGCTTCGATTTCTGCCTTGTTCAAGGCGGCGATCTCGGAGAACGTTACAATTCCTGCAGACTTCAATCTCGCGGNAAGCGCTGGCCCAACGCCCGTCATCAACGTGAAATCATCCNCCGGGTCTGTATCCTGTTTAGGCTTGGGTGTGGNCTTGTCGGAAGGTTTCGCAGGNGCATCGACAGAGCCGNCCATTGCTTCGTGAAGTGCATCCGTTGTCTTCTTGGCCGCCTTCATACTGGACTTCACAATGTCTGAGCTCGCCTCAGCGGCAACGGCTTCAATCTCTGTAGACAGACGGGAAATTCGCTCCTTCAGATCCTGACTTCGGGCCTTCGAGTGTGCCCGCGCTTTAGAGAATGACTGCACAACCTCCTCTTCAAGCTTTTCGAGTTTTGCNGCGAGCTTCTTTCCCTTTTTACCTGCTTCCGAGTTTTCTACACGAGCCTGCAATTCCTTCTCGATTTCCTGGCCCTGCTGGACCAGCTCCTCGAAGAGCTCAGTAGACTGTTTATTAAAGGCCTTGCTGCTCTCGATCGCCTTGTCGTAGGCTTTTCCATATGCGCCAACTCCAGCGAGCCATATCTTATGCGCTATCTCAGTCGAGNTGAGTTCTGGAACCGGCGTCGAGGACTTCTTGTTCTTCTTTGCCTTCTTGGTCTCTTTTGGCGACTTGCTCGAGTTTGATTGCTCTGACGAAAGCTTGGACTTCTTGTCCTTCTTCTTGGCCATGGAATGACTCCTTCATTCGATTAATACTGTGAACATCCAATACTGGTTACAGTCAAATCTTATACTAAACGCGACACCCCTTGAAACCGGGCTTCGAATGTCCTGTATCTGACTCTCACGCACGAAGGAGAGCAAACAAATGAGCGCAGTTGATTATACCGTCGATGGTAAGAGCTATGAAGGCTATTTCCTTCGGCCCAAAGGTAAGGANGTTGCTCCGATCGTTGTCATCGCTCACGCTTGGGGCGGGCTTGGAGACAATGAACGCGAAAAAGCTGAGCGGATCGCCAATCTCGGCTATGCCGCTTTCGCCATGGATGTGTATGGCAAAGGCAAGCGCGGCNCGACTGTTGAAGAAAATCAGGCTCTGATGAATCCACTGGTCGAAGATCGCGCCGAGCTTCAAAAGCGCCTCGCTGGCAGCCTTGAAGCNGCGAAACAACAAGTNGGTGTTGATGCCAAGAAAGCGGCCGCAATCGGCTTTTGCTTTGGCGGCCTNGCTGTCCTGGACATGGCTCGCGCAAATCATGACGTTCTGGGCGTCGCGTCATTCCACGGGCTTTTCCGTCCGGCAGAAAATGTTCCGGCGCCAAAGATCACTGCCAAAGTCCTGATCGAGCATGGCTGGCACGATCCAATGGCAACGCCTGAAGACGTTCTTGCGATTGCAAAGGAGCTGGAAGGCGCTGGAGCTGATTGGCAACTGCACGCCCACGGCACCGCAGTTCATTCGTTCACAACGCTAGGCGCAGACAACAAGGAAATGGGAACAGTTTACAGCGCAGACGCGGACCGTCGCAGCTTCGAAAACCTTGAGAACTTCCTGGCTGAGCTGTTCTAGTCGGCTCGAAGAGCATACCCGGCGGAGCGGACGGTCCTGATGGGATCGTCCCCGCCTTCCTGGCGCAACGCCTTGCGCAAACGCCCCACGTGAACATCAACTGTTCGCGCCTCGACATACACATCAGATCCCCAGACCGTGTCCAGCAATTGCTCTCGGGAAAACACCCTCCCCGGATGCTGCATGAAGTAGTCCAAAAGACGGAACTCGGTTGGGCCCAAGTGAATATCCTGACCATTCCGCGCAACCTTATGAGCCACGCGATCGATCTCTATATCCCCCACGGTGATCCGATCGTCTTTCAGGCCCGGTCGAATGCGGCGCAGGACGGCGCGCACACGCGCCATCAACTCTGTAGTTGAGAATGGTTTGGTGACGTAATCGTCCGCGCCAGTATCGAGGCCACGGATCCGGTCGCTTTCTTCACCGCGCGCAGTCAACATGATGATCGGCAAGTTTGGATTCGTACCGCCACTGCGAACGCGGCGACAGACCTCAATCCCACTGACCTTTGGCAGCATCCAATCCAGCAACAGCAGATCTGGAGCGCGCTCCTCAATCATGAGCATAGCCTCTTCACCGTCACTGGCGATGGCGACATCATAATCTTCTTTTTTGAGATTGTAGAAGAGCAGCTCCGAAACGGCACTTTCGTCTTCAGCAATGAGCACATAGGGCTTCATGACAGATCCTCTTGTCCTGCGTCCGGGTCAGACGCCCGTATTCGGTGATTTAGGGCGCTCATGGGGCATGAGATATTCGCCAGTGATTTGAAAGTAAATGAATTCTGCAATGTTCGTGCAGTGATCGCCAATCCGCTCGAGATTCTTTGCCATGAAAAGCATGTGCGCTCCGGCACCAATCGTGCGGGGATCTTCGATCATGTAGGTTATCATCTCGCGAAATAGCGAATTATAATGCTGGTCGATGTCATCATCGCTTTCCCAAACGGTTTTGGCCGTCTCGGCGTTGCTAGTTGCATAGGCATCCAGCACGGAATGCAATTGAAACGATACGGGGCGCGCCATTCTCGCCACTCCGTGCCTCATATTTGAGGGCACGGAATCGTCCAGCATAAGTGTGCGTTTCCCGATATTCTTGGACAGGTCGCCAATTCGCTCCAGTTCGCCAGCNGTCTTGAGCGCTGCAAAAACTGATCTCAAATCATGCGCCATCGGCTGACGGCGCGCGATCAAACTGACGATCTGACGCTCAACCTCTTCCTCAAGCCGGTCCACGCTTGGATCGCGAGAGATGACATCTTTCGCAAGACTATGGTCATTTCTGTCCACAGCCAGGCATGAATCCAGGATCATTGTCTCAACAATGCCGCCCATTCGCATGAGATCAGCGGCGATTTTATCGAGTTCATCTGTAAAGGCTGAGACGATATGGTCTGCCATTGCTGCTCCCTCTAGCCGAACCGGCCTGTGATGTAGTCTTCCGTGCGGCGCTCGCGCGGGCTGGTGAAGATTTGGTCTGTATCACCCATTTCGACCAAGTGCCCCAAATGGAAGAAGGCGGTACGCTGGGAAACGCGGGCAGCTTGTTGCATCGAGTGCGTGACAATTACGATGCAGTATCGCTTGCGAAGTTCATCAATCAACTCTTCGATCCGCGCCGTAGCAATCGGGTCGAGCGATGAACACGGCTCATCCATAAGGATCACTTCCGGACGCACCGCGATAGCCCGTGCGATACAAAGCCTTTGCTGCTGACCACCTGACAGGCTGGTACCGGGTTGTCCCAGACGATCCTTTACCTCTTCCCAGAGCCCAGCTCGGCGAAGGCTCTTTTCAACAATGGCATCCAGTTCTTGCCGATCATCCACAAGCCCGTGAATGCGCGGCCCATAAGCGATGTTATCGTAGATCGATTTCGGGAATGGATTAGGCTTTTGAAATACCATCCCGACGCGGGAACGCAACAAGACTGGATCAATATGCGATGAGTTGATGTTTTCCCCATCCATGAAAATCTCGCCGGTAACTTTCGCCCCATCGATCGTATCGTTCATGCGGTTCAGGCATCGAAGAAATGTCGATTTTCCACAGCCAGACGGACCGATAAGCGCAGTTACCGAGCGGTCAAAAACCGGCAGCGACACATCAAACACAGCTTGCTTGCCGCTATAGAATACGCTGACGTCCCGACAATCGATGCGCGGATAGAGCAGCGGTTGGCCATCGTCAGCGCCTTCTCCAGCAAGTGCCGGATCATAAGTCGTGTCCATTACCATCTCCGCTCAAACTTGCGCCGCAGCAGGACTACAGCAAGGTTCATCAGAACCAAAATCGCCAGCAGTATGACAATCACTGCAGCAGTCATTGGCTCCCATGCCCTTTCGGCATTGGAGGCCCAACTATAGATCAGAACCGGCAACGCTGTTGCCTCATCTGTTGTAGAAGACGGAACTTCAGCAACAAATGCCACCATCCCGATCAGCAGCAGCGGCGCTGTTTCACCAAGCGCGCGCGCCATGCCAAGGATTGCTCCAGTCAACATGCCCGGTAGGGCCAGCGGTAATACGTGATGGAAAACCGCCTGCATCCGGGATGCACCAACGGCCAGGGCCCCGCTTCTGATTGAAGGGGGCACAGCGCGAAGTGCGGCTCGCGCGGCAATAATCACGACCGGCAGGATCAACAACGCCAACACCAGACCTCCGACAAGTGGGGCTGATCGTGGCAAGCCGAATGTTCCCAACAGCAATGTCGCCCCCAGCAGTCCAAACACGATGGAAGGAACTGCGGCCAGATTGTTGATGTTCACCTCGATGATCTGAGTGAGTCGGTTCTTTGGGGCAAATTCTTCCAGGAAAATCGCCGCAAAAATACCCATCGGGATAGACACCGCCGCCGTCACGAGCATTGTCAACAAGGATCCGACAAGCGCCGCCAGTGCACCGGCCAGTTCTGGGTATGTGCTGTCGGTATGAGTAAGCAAACTAAAGTGAGGCACACGCTTGATGACGCCCTCTGCTTTCAATGACAGCGCCCACGCAATTTGCTGGTCAGATACAGATCTTTGATCTTCCGGAGACGGAATTATCACGGCCTTCACAGACGCGCCGTCAAACTGATCCTGACGGCCCGTCAGAATCTCCAAGATGACGTCACCGTCTTCCATACTTTTTATTCGCCCGACTGATTTGTCCGCAACCAGCAACACGGTTGGCTCAGCACCATGTTGACCAATCGCGGCGATTTTAGCCGACACCTTGTTCAACCTGTCGACCTCAATCTTGAAGTCGCCCTCTTCCGCATTCCGCATTGGCGACGACGCTTCACCCACTCGCAGGAAGATTGCTCTGGGAGCCGCGCCTTTAAGAAACATGTCCACATCATCAGACAATGGCACATCTACGGATGTCGTCTGTCCGATCAGGTGAGGTTCATTCGCCACTTCTCGCGCCAGTGGCAGCACAGCCATTCTGTCTATCAGGGAACTAAAGGCCCGTTTTGACTGAACTGTTTCATTCGCTTCAGGAAATCGCGTTAGCAAGTCATTCCGAACCAGGGAATAAAAGCCTTCGATGTTTCGAGTGATTTCCTCTGGTGACGCGTCCCCTTCCGGCAGAATGGTCTGCGGACTTAACTCCAGATCAACGCGGATAACGTGATAAGTGGACGCGCCGCTAGCCTTCCAGGCTATAGCAGAAATCAAGAACACCAACGCGAATAGCGCAAAACCCAGCGCCACAATTCCGTAGCCCTGAAATCGCATATCAGCATTCCGGCGGCGCCGCAGGCGCTTCAGGGCCTTTTCTGACCGAAACGGATTGTCCTGCGCGTTATTCATACTTGTCCCGATACCTCTGGACGACGCGCAAGGCGATCAGATTGAAAATCAACGTTACGACAAACAAGACCAAGCCAAGGGCAAATGCTGAAAGCGTCTTGGGGCTATCGAACTCGGTTTCTCCCGTGAGGAGGGCCACGATCTGAACAGTAATGGTCGTCAAGTCGGTAGACGGATCGAAGGAAATCCTGGCGCGCTGCCCCGCTGCCATCACAACAATCATCGTTTCGCCGATCGCCCTTGAAACCGCCAGGAGCATAGAGGCAACAATCCCTGGCAAAGCTGCGGGCAAAATGATCTGCTTGATAGTCTCTGACTTCGTCGCCCCCATCGCAAATGCACCATCTCTCAATGAGTCCGGAACCGCATTGATCACGTCGTCGGACAGCGACGACACAAACGGGATTACCATAACCCCCATCACCAATCCTGCAGCGAGCGCGCTGGTAGGCTGTGCGGCGAGAACCGGTCCGTTGGCCGCGCCCAGTTCAATCAGAAAACTATTGATTCCCAGCGCTGAGGCGCGAACCGCAGGTGCGATCACCAACAAAGCGAAGAAGCCATAAACGACCGTCGGGATACCCGCGAGCATTTCCAGAAGCGGCTTCACGTATCGACGTGTGCGGACCGATGCGTACTCTGAAAGATAGATGGCAGAGAAAAGGCCCACCGGTGCCGCCACCAACATTGCGATGAGGGCGATCATGAACGTGCCGAAGAATAGCGGCAACGCTCCAAATTCTGCGCTCGTCTGGGCGTTCCATCGTGTGCCAAACAAGAAATCCGTAAAAGGCACCTCTGCAAAAAATCGCANNCTTTCGTAAAGTAGAGACGCGACGATCCCGACCGTTGTAGCAATAGCGATTNCTGCGCAAAGGAACAGGAANGCCTCTGCACCTCGCTCCACTCTCAANCGCGCCCGNAACGCNGGGCTGACCTTNCGACGGGCGTACATGATCCCCAGCACGGCGCCAGCCAACATGAGCGCGAGGGTCGCACCCTTCAGGCTACCCCATAACTCCAGATAGCGACCTGTTACTGTCGCGAATACAAGATCGCTTCCACTATAGCCCCCCATAGCCGCAGCATTGGCAACAGATTCCAGATAGGATTGAAGCTCGGCGGACGAAAGCGTGTGAAACGCCTCGGGAAGTTCGCTTGAAAGCAGGCCCAGCGCCGTTGGTTTCGCGAACAGTACGTAAAGCCCGGCAACCAATAGTGGCGGTATGAAGCCCCACATCGCGACGTAATAGCCATGATAATTGCCACGGGAATGAAACTTCTGACCGCCCGCGATCAGATAGCGCTCAGCCCTGATGCGACCTATCGAGAATCCCGAAGCGACCACGATTACTATCAACGCGGTCAGCAGCCATCCCATGGGGAGTTGACCGAGCTCTTGGGCCATTCGGGCGATCCCTTTCCATCCGCGCCCAAATAGCCGGGCAAAGCTACACTAATGTGACATATCTCTGTGGAAATTCATGTAACAGGTCCTCTCTTGAACAGACAGCCCGGATCGGCCACATCAAGGCCCATGACGAATGAACACACCAGCGCAGCTATCTGGCACGGCACAACCATTCTCGCTGTCCGGAAGGGACAGAAACTTGTCATGCTGAGCGATGGCCAGGTTTCGATGGGTCAAACCATCATGAAGGGAAANGCCCGCAAGGTGCGCCGCATCGCCAATGGCGAAATTCTGGCCGGTTTTGCCGGTGCTACTGCGGACGCCTTCACCCTCTTCGAGCGGCTCGAAGCGAAGTTGGAACGCCATCCGGGCCAGCTACAACGCGCAGCAGTCGAATTGGCCAAGGACTGGCGAACCGAGAAGTATCTCCAGAAGCTTGAGGCCCTATTGATTGTGGCGGACAAGGAANCCACCCTGGTNATCACGGGCGCGGGTGATGTGCTGGAACCTGAGCACAATGTTGTCGCNGTAGGTTCAGGTGGGAATTATGCGCTCGCCGCAGCACGTGGGCTNTATGACTACGAGNCTGACGCGGAAGANATCGGTCGCAAGGCCATGCANATCGCGGCGGACATCTGCGTATACACGAACAGCCACTTCACTCTGGAAACACTGGACCTCTGAGTTCGCTCCCCTTTTACGCCTCAATGCCCTTAGGTGGCACTGGAGCCGCCAAACTTGGAATGCCCTATGAAAGACCTCACCCCTCGCGAAATTGTTGCTGAACTGGATCGACACATTGTCGGTCAAAACGGCGCCAAACGTGCAGTAGCCATCGCTCTGCGNAATCGCTGGCGACGCAAGCAGGCACCCGATGCCATCCGCTCGGAGATAACACCCAAGAACATCTTGATGATTGGGCCAACCGGAGTCGGCAAGACGGAAGTTTCCCGTCGCCTTGCCCGCCTCGCGAACGCACCCTTCCTGAAGGTTGAAGCCACCAAGTTTACGGAAGTCGGCTATGTGGGACGAGATGTTGAGCAGATCATTCGTGATCTGGTCGAATCAGCCATCTCCATGATCCGTGAGCAAAAGCGCGAAGGCGTGTCTNCACAGGCACAGGACGCCGCCGAAGAGCGCTTGCTTGATGCGCTGGTCGGAGAGGACGCCCAGTCTTCAACCCGGGAAGTGTTTCGCGGGAAGTTAAGAGCGGGAGACCTGGACGACAAACCTGTCGATCTGGACATCGCTGACAGCGGTAANCCGATGCAGATGATGGACATCCCCGGCCAGGGCGGCTCCATGGGCATGATCAATCTGTCGGACATGCTAGGAAAGGCTATNGGCGGACGCACCAAGCGCGTTCGCACCACAGTGAAGGAAGCTTACAAGCCGCTCATTGAAGAAGAGTCCGACCGCCTGCTCGACGAGGATGCCATTGTACGTGAAGCAGTTTGCTCAGTTGAGGAAGACGGCATCGTATTCCTTGACGAGATAGACAAGGTGGCTGCCAAGCAAGGTCGCGGCGGTGCAGACGTTAGTCGTGAAGGCGTTCAGCGGGACCTCTTGCCGCTCATCGAAGGCACAACTGTCAGTACAAAACGCGGAGCCGTAAAGACGGACCACATTCTTTTTATCGCATCCGGCGCGTTCCACGTTTCGAAACCATCTGACCTGCTGCCCGAACTTCAAGGCCGCTTGCCTATTCGCGTTGAACTGGATGCACTTACACGAGACGATTTGCGCCGTATTCTCGTTGAACCCGAAGCCAGCCTCATCCGCCAGTATCAGGCACTAATGGAAGCCGAAGGGGTGACGCTGGAATTCGAAGATGCCGCGATAGATCGCCTCGCCGATCTGGCCGAGGCNGTGAACAGCAGCGTCGAGAATATTGGTGCACGCAGGCTCCAAACCGTACTCGAACGGCTGCTGGACGAAATCAGCTTCGATGCCCCGGACAAGAAAGGTGAGACGATCACCATCACGCCTGATTATGTGAATGAGCGCGTTGAAAGCCTTGCCGGCAACGCCGACCTTTCCAAATTCATTCTCTAGACATTTACGCGAGAGAGCAGTTCGACAGTCTGGCCATAGCCCTTCACGTCCGGAATCACGAGGCACGGCTCGCCTTCGGGTGTTTCTGACTGCTGCGGCTTTACTGTAACAACAGCCTCACTGCCGAAGCGTTGAATGGCATCCTCTACGGAATTCGCTGTTGCCAGCTTTTTCAAATTCATCCGCGTCGGGAAGATAATGACAGATTCTCCTGACTCCTCTGAATTCAGCGCCGCTTGGGCGCCGATCCAGATCGCATCAGTTGTTTCCCTTCCATCATGGGCCGCGATTTGGTCCGGCGGTGCGGGAGCCAGGTAGAAATGGGTATCGAANCGCTTCGGCATCATGTCAGGCGTAATCCAGTGTCCAAAGTACACAAGACTATCGAGCGCGAGCACGAGATCATTNTCTTTGATGAGTTCCAGAAAGCTCTGCTCCCCTCGGTCAACAGCGCCCCGATAAGGGTTTAGTCGATCCGCCACATCGGGACCAACCAGCGGCTGGTCCGTTCCCCGCCGCGCCTTCGGGCGTGCAAGCAGCAATCCTGACTCCTCAAAAGCCTCGCGAACGG
Organism: Hyphomonas sp. TMED31; assembly: GCF_002172815.1. Taxonomy (NCBI): domain Bacteria; kingdom Pseudomonadati; phylum Pseudomonadota; class Alphaproteobacteria; order Hyphomonadales; family Hyphomonadaceae; genus Hyphomonas; species Hyphomonas sp. TMED31. Next base: position 55,084 of record NZ_NHCK01000042.1, read on the forward strand.
CTGCAATGCGAGCATCCTGTTGAACCGGACCGAAGTCTCCGTCCGTATAGTCGTCCCACCCCGAACTCGCATCTTCGTCCGTCGCCTTTCCACCGGGAAACACCAGTGCGCCTGCCGCAAAATCTATCTGATAGTGCCGCTTCACCATCAAGACTTCAGGCAATGTCGCCCCGTCTCGTACAATCAGAACTGTTGCGGAAAGTCTCGGCGCATCGGGCGATGTTGTCATTCTTGTTGTCCCGTCATTCTTTTAAATTTTCTCGAAATCCAAACGGTTTTCTGCGCGTGATCTTCAATCCTCTCCCCTAGGTAAGGCAATAGGCACAGTCAGAAAGACGGGAAGAGTGATGCGGGAATTACTTCAAACGAAAATTGTCGCTCACAGTGGACAGAAGGTCCATCTCCGTTTCCAGCCCGTGATGCACGTGCAAGACGGATCTTCCTACGGTGCCGTTTGCGAGATGTCTCGCCAATACGAAGAGCGTGTGCGTTTCGGGCCGGCTGCCAAAACCACCACAGAGAACGGCCCAGCCAAATGGTTGGCCGATCGCCTGCTCGAAGTCGCCTCCGCTGCGCACGATGCNGACCATCGCCTGAGACCAATTCTGGTGCCNGCACCNACAGCGGCGCTGTTTGACGACAATACAGCAATTGGCTGCGANGCAGTCATTCGCCGCACGACGCTGTGCCAACAGGAAATCAGTCTCGAATTTCAGGATTCAGCCTTTGCCGAAGGCAATCNAGACGTAATCCATTGTGTGGCAAATCTGCGTAAACGCGGCTTTCGAGTCGCCATCGACATGCGCAAAACCTGGAAAACACAGCTCAGAGATGGTCTGGGCCTNNTGGTCGACAGCATCCGCGTTGATGCACGCGANCTCAGCGACAATGAGCAATTGATGGATCTGTGCGAATCCGTAGGCACCGCAGGTATCCTGGTGATTGCCGATCAGGCGAATTGGCGCGACGGCGAATTCCTTGAACGTATTGGGGTCAAAGCAGGCGTTCGCATGCAAAGCGACTGTTAGGCAGCCCCNACCGAGCTTTCGACGTCGTCCATCGCGGCCATTTCAGAATAGTAGTCCAGCTTCTCCAGAAGGTAGTCGAGGTCTTCCTTGGGGATGGCCTGGAACTGGGTCAGAACACGCTCAATCATGCGCGCGCGGAACCTNGCCCGGTCGTTCGGNCCGCCGTCATGGCTTGTTTCATGGAACACATTCACTGCGGCTCGGAAGGCAGGAAGCATTTTGCGAGGCATGCCCGCACGATCAAACACAGCCTGAAGCCCCAAAGGCCCGGCATCATGGATCATCAACCACACGCGCTGGTGGCCAACGCCTGAAAGTTCGGCGAGCGAATGCTCTACAAAAGGCATTTGGCCACAGCACAAAGCTCGCATGATCAGCGAATGCGTCAGTCTGCCGTTCAGATGCAACTGGGACACAAATCTCGGCAAATCATGAGTTCGCCCCGCCTGCTCAACCAAGTCTATCGTCGCGCGTTCACGCGCGCCTGAGGCCAGATCAATGGCCAGCTGCGCCGGCAGCTCGTGACGATTGACCAAGAGGTCGAACAATTGGCCCGACACCAGCGAAACCATTTTCTCTGCAATGTGTGTNGGAATGTATTCTCGGCTGATCAGGCCCTTCTGAACGCCCTCATCCGAGCCAAAGCGGCGTATTGAATGCTCGAAAGCACGATCCGTGTATTCTGCGCCTTCATTCGCGGACAATGCCCGCACGGCTTCGACCGCGCCATGTTCTGAGATCACTTCGGTCAAAGTTACTGACAGNCCATCACGATTGGCGATGGCGGCCTGCTTCGAAGCAGTCACTGACAGCACCAATTCGATCAAGTCTTCATCTGTGAAGACCGGCGAGTCCTGAAGGACAGGAATTGCAACAGCTTCCACGTCCTGAGCAAGCTGTATCGCAATGTCACGTGGCAGAATGGGGGAATTGCGAAGCGTCACAGACAAGGTACGGCGCACCAGATCGGCAGCATCCTTGGCCAAAATCGCCATGATTTCCTGCGCGTAGGCTCTCTCTGCATCGCTCAGGACATCAAGCGCAATGCGACGACACAAGCGATGNGCAACCGTTGCACGGTCTTCCGGTGTCTCACCCTTGATGAGTCTGTGGATGTCCTGCTCAGTCAATTGAGGGCGAATGCTCTGGACGCTCATCTTCTGATGCCTCTTCCTTACGATTCGACACAAATTCGCTAGATGCGGTTAACATCCAGTTTACCTATTAACGTTCGCAGCATGAAAAAAGCCGGTCACTGCGGACCGGCTTTCTAGAAANTCGAAATTCGTGTGGACGACTATTCGTCGTCTTCCTTGAACAAGTCTTCGCGTGAAACAGTTTCCTCGGTGATTTCAGCCACTTCCAGGATGTGATCAACCACCTTGTCTTCATAGATCGGCGCACGAAGCTGGGCCATCGCGCCCGGATTATTGCGGAAAAATTCCACAACCTGCTGCTCCTGCCCCGGATACTGGCGTGCTTCGCGGACGAGTGCCTGGTTCACTTCCTGCTCNGAAATGCGAACATCGGCGACACGACCNATCTCGGCAAGNACCAGACCGAGNCGCACGCGGCGCTCAGCGATCTTGCGATACTCTTCTTTCAACTCGTCTTCGGACTTGTCCTTGTCCTCATCCGCCGTGCGCCCGGCATCCATTTCAGCCTGCAGCTGTTGCCANATCTGATTGAACTCTTGNTCAACCATATTCGGCGGCAGATCAAAGCTATGTGCCTCGTCCAGTTGATCCAGAAGATTGCGCTTCGCCTTCGCACGGGANGCACCATCATGCTCGGCTTTCAGCTGATCTTTCACCAAGCCCGTAAGTTGCTCGAGGCNTTCAAGGCCAAGACCCTTCGCAAACTCATCATCGACGTCTGCGGTTTTCGGAGCGCGCACTTCGTGNACTTTCACCTCGAAGACCGCTTCTTTTCCGGCGAGATGCTCAGCGCCATATTCTTCAGGGAACGTGACGGTGACTTCTTTTTCTTCNCCTGCCTTCACGCCAACGAGTTGATCTTCGAAACCGGGAATGAACTGTCCGGAACCAAGAACCAGCGTCTGTTGTTCAGCGCTACCGCCCTCAAACGCTTCACCATCGATCTTGCCGACAAAATCCATGACGACTGCGTCGCCNTCTTTCGCCTTGGCCGTCTTGGCGCGCGGCTCATACTGGGTGTTCTGCTCTGCAATACGGGCCAGAGCTTCGTCAATCTGCTCTTGCGAAACCTCAGCAACTGGGCGCGTGATCGTCAGCTTGGTTACGTCAGCTGGCTCGAATTCCGGCATTACATCGACGTTCATGTTGTAGGAAAGGTCAGCCTCCCCCTTCACGACAGCTTCCATGTCGCCGTCAATCTGAACATCGGGCTGGCCAGCCGGACGCAGTTCGTTGTCTTCCAGCGCCTTTTGATTGGTTTCTGTGACGAGCTTGTTGATCAACTCACCCATCAGATCCTGACCGTACATCTTGCGCACGTGGGAAGCAGGGACTTTGCCCGGACGGAAGCCTTTCAGCTTCATTTGCGGCCGGATTTCCTCGATCCGCTCATCAAGTTTCGCCTGCAGCTCAGATGCCGGCACCTTGATGGCAAACGTGCGGCTGAGACCTTCTGACTTGGTCTGGGTAACTTCCATCGGTTCAATCATCCGTAATCTTGGGTCACGGGCGCAAGAAATGCGCGCGGGCGCCCTGTGAATCCTGTCTGAAGGGGCGGCTTATGTCATAGCCGAAAGCCCCTGTCCACGCTGGACTATGCGCTGATAGCAGCGCTTTCAAGCGTGCTGNTAAGGGAAACCATTGTTGTAAGGTTTTCCGCGCAAGCTAACACCCGGAATTCACGATCTCCTGAAACGGAAAAGGCCCGCCGCATTTGCGGCCGGGCCTGAGACCAGGGAGTAGACTGGTCGGAAATGAGGGCGCCGAACGTTCATTCGGGGGACTGACGGCCGCCCGGCGCCCTCTTCCGCACTTACTGAACCGAAATGTTCACCGTGTTGCCGATCGACGCTGCGGTAGCAGCNGCTTCAGCGCCATGGCAAACTTGGGCAGCGAGTGTGGAAATCTGATGACCCGAATTGGCTTGATTGATGCGGGTCAGAACGTTGCCGACAACATCGGAGTTGAGGCTGGTCAGCGATGCCGAGTTGCCGATTGCCGCAGCGGTTGCTGCACCATCCGCAAATCCGGACAGGCGGCCATTCAATTCGGCAACCATGGTTCCGGNATTGTACTGCTGAGCACTCATGCTGCCACTTCCGGGTACTTCGACNGACANNGAGTTGCCGATCGACGCTGCGGTTGCAGTAGCTTCAGTGATGTCGTCGATCGAAGCATTCATTTGCGTCGTCATGTAGCCACTGTTTGACTGCAAGGAACGTGTGGCAATCGTGCTGACATCAGACGTAACAGATGCCGTGTTGCCGATGGCAGCCGTCGTCGCTGTGGCGATTCCGGAGTTCTGGATGTCCACGTTTGCGTTAGCGTAACCGGCTCCGGAATTTGCCTGATTGACCGAAGAGACGGCATCCGCGACAGAGTCGATTGAATACGAGTTGCCGATGGCGGCTGCAGTTCCAGCGATTTCACCCATGGCACCGCTGACAAGGTTCAGCGTCGCCGTTTGGTTGCCGCTGTTCACTTGGCGTGTTGCGTAGTTCACAGCGTTGGCTGCTGCGTTTGAGGCATCAGCCGCCACTGGTGTGTCCAGGCCGAGATTGATGTCAGCGTCCACCAAAGCGTCTCCACCAAGGTTTACATCCGTATCAACCAGGTCTCCGCCGAGCACATCAACATTGGCATCCACAAGATCGCCACCGAGAACATCGGCATTGGCGTCAACCAGGCTGTCACCGCCCACGTCGACGGTCGCGTCCACGACACCGCCAAGGCCCAGGTCGACGTCAACAAGGCTGGAATCCTGCGCCATGGCAGCTGGGGCTGCAAGAATGAGGGCAGAAGCGAAGAAAAGAGCAGACCGTTTCATGAATATTCTCCTTTAATGTTGGGTCTGTTGAAGGGCAGGCACGTCCGACATGACGAACTCTGCTTGAGAGCAGGCTTGCGCGGACGGGCCGGCGATGCCTGAGACGAGGTCGAAAACTGCGCTTTCGACAATCGTTCGAATTGCGGTGTGAACCGGCTCCTGAGCGCGCTCGCCCAAACCGATATCAATGGTCGTGTCTCCGATGAACTCAAAGACCCCCGCGCGAATTTCGCGGCCGCGAATAACTTTCCGTTGACTGACCAGATTGACCACGGACAGGTCCGTCGTGTTTACCAGTCGAAGGTCGAGCGCCACAGTCATGGCATAATGTCTGGCACCGCCGATGACTGGGCCGATACGTGCCTCTCGAACACCGCTATGCACATTGAAGTTCAGCTCTGTTATGCCGCCGAGCAGAATGTAGTCGCTGCCNGCAATGGAACCCGTNAACACTTTGCGGTAGTCTTCTGTNGGCTCGCCTGNTTCACTGATCANGCGATTNTTGGCAAACTCGAGTTCCTGCTCTGCAACAGCCGTATCAAGACGTTCAGCAAGCGGAAATCCTGCNTGNCTNANTGCAGACATCACCATGAGAGANGCNCCTTGCGTGGCNACCGCNCCNTCAAATGTNGAGAANCTGCCNGTCATGTCGCGAATATCNCCGACNGCAATGCGGGGCTTCTCCGCAGGCGTGTTCCACCTCATGCAGCTGAGCTGCTCTGAATAAGCCGTTGAGCTGTTTTCAACGATCGCTCCGNTCGCCAGATAGTCGGGGTCGGAGACTACGCCTTCCATGGAAGTGCATGCCGTTGCCGCTATCAAGCCCGAACCGATCAGCAAGTTACGAAGTAATTTNGTGTAGGCCANGATCAATCACTCCCGCTTGTTGGAAGGTGAGCAACAATGGCGGTCTGATCGCCCAGATTGATCTGTGACGCGTCCACAACGACAGTGTTGTTGTTTCCTTCAATTTCGACGCTGATCATATTTCCGATCGCGGTGGCCTGACCGCCCGTGCTGGTTCCGGACCAGGCTGGCATCATGGGGCCCGCACCGCGGAATGAACTTATTTGGGCTGAAGGGCTCGCGCCGCCTCCCGTCACCACGACGCGGTTGGCTTGAGCGTCTCTGGAAAATCCGAGAGGCTGTTGCGCCCATCCAGAAGCTTCCATGCTAATCTGGGCGGCAGCGGGTGCTCCAGAGAAGAACAGNGCCGCAAGGCCAATCGATTGTATTTTTAAATTCAAGTCAGTCATTTCGTATCCCCGAATGAGTGCTTAGCTCGAGNACACAAATGCCGGGAAAGNTCGCCGCCGTATATTCTCCGGAAGGATGGCTCTGCAGCGCAAAAGGCGTGCCCCACCCTGACCTTTTGGTCAGGTAGTCCTGTCGTTTGACCACTGGTATCTATCCAGAAGTCGAATTCTGAGCCGCGCATCTTGTTGCAGCCGTCAATTTTCACCGCATCTGGAGGTAAAAAACTTGAAGGGCGTTGTTTTCAGGCAGTTTCTGGAATTTTCCGAACGAGAGTTTGGGGAAGCCGTAATAGATGAGCTGCTAAACACCACAGAATTGGCATCCGGCGGCGTTTACACCAATGTAGGATATTACGATCACTCTGAAATGATCGCACTCGTCACGGCCCTATCCAATCGGACCGGAACTTCAGCGCGTGCCCTTCTGGTCAAATTCGGACAAAATCTGTTCCCAAGCCTTATTGCAGGTCACCCTCAAGACGGAGTGACGCATGCCTTCGACCTGATCGAACAGATTCACGGCGTCATCCATAGAGACGTTAAGAAGCTCTACCCGGATGCAGAGGTTCCGGATATTCGCCCGTCCATGCGAAATGGTAACGACGAAATGCGCATTACCTACGACTCAGCCCGGCCTATGGCTGATTTGTGCGAAGGCATGATTATGGCCGCTCTGGACCATTACGACGATCTCGAAGATTTTGAGATCTCGAGAACCGATAGTAAACACCGTTATCTCTATAATGCGGACTTTCACATAATCCGCAGGAACGGATGTTGAGCGAACACGACGACCAGATTGCCCGGCTCAGACGAAAGCTCGAAAGAGAGGCTTCGGCGCGCGCAGCTGCGGAAGAATTGCTCGAACAACGCTCCGCCGAGCTCTATGAGATCTCAGAACAGCTGCGCACTGAAGCGCTTCAAGTACAGCACTTGTCGACCGCCATTGACGTATCAGCAGACGGCGTCGCGATTACCGACAAGGATGGGTACTACACTTACATGAATCCGACCCATGCGAGCATGTTCGGCTATGCTCAGGCACAGGAATGCATCGGCAAGCCCTGGAGCATGATGTATAATCAGGACACGCTCCTGCGTTTCGAGAAGGACATATTTCCGCTTTTCCAACAAAACGGCTATTGGCGTGGAGAAGTGACCGGACGCGCAAATGATGGCTCCAAGGTACATCAAGACCTTTCGCTTACAGCCCTCTCCGATGGCGGAATTCTGTGCTCGACACGTGATATCGGCATTATTCGTCGACGCGAGGCGCAGCGTGAGCAGTTGCATGAAATGCTGCTGGACGCTGAACGCCGCGACGCGCTCGGCCGCATGGCCAAATCGGTCGGACACGATTTTGCGAACATTCTCGCGATTATCAATGCGTCTGCACAATTGCTGACAGACAAGATGCAGGCTGATTTGTATGATATCCTCGTGGACAGGATCATACAGTCTTGCCGGCAGGCGAACGAACTAGTTGATGATCTAATGAATTTCGACACCGCACCCGAACAGAAGATGTGCGCGCTAAATGACCTCGTTCGAGATGTAGGTGACCTGAACAGCAATCAATTTCTTGCCACGCAAGGGTTTGAAGTCTTGGTAACGAGTGAAAAGCTCGTGTGCGAAACTGACCCGACCCTGTTTTCCCGAATGGTGTTCAACCTCGTCAAAAATGCTCGAGAAGCCATCGAAGAAGACGGGAATGTTTGCCTGTCACTGGAACTGATTTCGGAGCAAACTGATATTGAACCCCATTTCAGCCCGTCCGCCTTTATCGAACGGGGCGAGTGTAATGCGTATCCTGCGGCGCGCCTGATTGTCAGGGATGATGGCGCGGGCATGTCGCAAAAAGCGCTCGATACGGCGTTCATTCCTTTTCAATCTACAAAAGGGACCGGCCGAGGCTTGGGCCTTACGACTGTTGATGCACTGCTTCAGGGGCAACCGGGGCGGATGCAGGCGTTCAGTCGCCCCGGCGAAGGCGTGTGGATCGTTATCGATCTGCCATTAGGTGCCGCCTTGAGCCCGGCACCGTCAGTAATTGATCGCGACGTCCACACCACTCCGCAAGGCGCTATGGTCGTTGACGATGACCGTTTCCAAGCGGACCTTGTCACAGGATTGTTGAAGGAATTCGGATGGGATGCGGTTTGCTTTTACGATCCCTTGGAAGCCTTGTCGGTATTTAAAGTCGCTCCGTCCGCTTTCGGCTTGATCATCACAGACCGCAGAATGCCTCAGATGAGCGGTGACGATCTCGTTCCACAACTGCTTGAGATACAGCCAGACATCCCAATCATTCTGAGCTCTGGTGCCTTGGCCTCTCCCCTGCCTGCGGGCCTTGCCGGAACGCTTCCCAAGCCTGTATCGAGGGAAACACTCTGGGCAACCTTGGACTATATTGGCCTCAAGGCACCACTCGAGTCGCAAGACTGAACAGGATTTACCGTAATGCGTATCCTTATCGCTGATGATCACGACCTTGTACTCGACGCCGTTCGATCACTTCTGGAGCATGAATTGCCAGACGCTGACATTTCAGTAGCTCGAAATGGCGATGACCTCCGTACATCGTTGGCGGCTCAAGACCCGGAATTCGATCTCGCCCTTATTGATTTGCGCATGCCGGGCATCACAGGCGTTCAGGATATCAAGGACCTGATCGCAGAGTTTCCCGAACAAAGATTTGCAATCCTGTCAGGCGTAGCCGGTCAAATGGAAATCGCCGCCTTGATGGAGAGCGGCGCGCGCGGCTTCATACCGAAAACCATGCCCGGAGATGGCCTGGTTGCGGCCGTGCGCTTGATCCTGGCGGGACAAGTCTTCACACCAACTCAATCTGAATCCGATAGTGGCGCAGACGGTGCAGCTCTGACACCCAGAGAACGGGAAGTTCTCTTCTGCCTGCAGCGTGGTGAATCAAACAAGCAAATCGCACGTGTACTGGATATTCAGGAAACAACTGTCAAACTTCATCTGAGGTCTCTGGCGCTGAAACTTGAGGCTCGCAACCGGACTGAAGTGGTTGTGAAGGCGATCCAGTCCGGCTTGATTGCGTGATACAGGATTTGGCGCTGCCTGAATCTTTTCATTTTGCGCATTCATGATACTCCTCATCGGGGTTCGGAACGCATTTCCTGCTATAGATAAAACTACCAACATTAAGACGAGTTCTGATCTTTTGACTCAATAGGACTTCGTTGAAAATTCGTCTTGAGACGATTTCGCTTCTAATTTAGGGGCACGACGAACAGGAAAGACGAAACGCATCACCGTGAATTCAGTATCAGCTCAGATCAAACTCAAGAACCTGTCCGATTGTCGAGAGAAGTTTGACGAGGCGTTTGAAATTTATGAAATTTCTCTTCCCGCAAGCGAACGGAAGTCCCGCACCGAGGTTCTCAGCCTTCTGGACAGAAAAGACTACAGGCTCACGATCGCAGAACTCGAATCCCATGTCGTAGGCATTTCGATCGTCTATGTATCACGCTTTTTCCCGATCAGCTTGCTAGACTATATGGCAACCAGCGAAGCATGTCGTAACACAGGTATCGGCAAATCAATGTTCGTCCACACACTGGCGACCAGCGCCGATCGACTGATGTTCGTTGAAGTCGAGGCTGAACACGGATCCGCTGGTGAACGGGAAATTCAGAGACGCAGACAAGCCTGGTACGCGCGCCTTGGCTGCAGGAAAGTCGACGACATCGCCTATCACATGCCACAACTAAACGACGCGCCACCTCCGCCGCTGAACCTGATGTACCACCCGAATGGCACAGAGACTGATCCAACACGCAGCCAACTACGCAGTTGGATTTCAGACGTGTATTCAGGCGTGTATGGCCTCGACAATTGTGAAGAAGAAATCGAGGCCATGTTCCTGAGGGCANGCTANTCCTACAGNGNNAACGCCANTCGGCTANTCTGCCGGATCGTCGACAGCCGTATCGGTCACGATCTTCCAGACNCCGTCTACCTTGCGCCANACCGTCACGTAGTTACCCGTTGTCTCCGGATCTCCATCAACGCTGAAACTTCCCCAGGTGACTCCCATATCGCCACTTGCAGACCCCATCGCGCCGATCGGTTTCCAGTGAACAGGTGATGGAACCGTATCCAGTTGTCGCTCTGCCATGATCGCAGCCTCACCTGTGAGAAAGCCTTCGCCAGCTTCGAGCATGAACCCCTTGTCGAAATCCACGAACTTCTTCGAGGCAGCTTCATAACCGTATTCNAGATTGAACGCCTCATAGGCCATGTCCGCCTCCATTAGCTCCGCCTCAATCGTAGCCGGAGAGACAGGCGCACTGACGCACCCGACAATCGAAAGTACGGCACTGCCAAGGGCCATTGAACGAAGGGCTTTTGCGGTCTGTTTCATGAAGTTCTCCTGATTGCCGCGAAACTGTATCGCCGCCAGAAGGAGATCCACACTGCGTTTTAGGGCCTGAACGGTGCGCATACATCACCAGCCAATCGACAGTTTGCATCACTCAAGAACAAAATCCGGTGCTAGCCTCAAAGCCGGAGGAAAATAAATTATGCGAATCCGTCACTTCATCCTCGCTGTCGCATGCAGTCTTCCGGGCGTTTTGTGCACAGCCAATGCCCAGACTGACGAGACAGAGACTNANCCGAAAGTCGTCACACTCGAGCTTACAGAAGGCACNTGGATGAGCCTGGATGTAAGTCCTGATGGCGAAACCATCGTCTTCGACCTGCTGAATGATATCTATTCGATGCCCTCCACTGGGGGCACGGCCATCGCAATTCACGATGGATCCGTGACCCAACGCAGCCCTCAATTCAGTCCTGACGGTCAGTTCATCACGTATCTGAGTGATGAAAGCGGCGCAGACAATGTCTGGATATCAAAGGCCGACGGAACCGACGCTAGACAGATCACGCATGAAACACATGCCATGGTCGCCGGTCCGGCCTGGTCCTCTGATGGAAAGTCCATCGCAAGTGTAATTACCTATTCAGACATATTCCGTGTCCGAAATTCTGAAATTCACCTGTACGGCATTGATGACGGTTCAGAAGAAATTGTCGTACCTCCGCCGACGAGCGGAAAAGACGTACAGGAACCACGCTTCGCGCCGAATGGCCGTCACCTCTATTACACAGAGAGAATCGGCGGAGATCACTATGTTTACATGAACACAGGTTTGAAGAATTTCGCGATCAAGCGCTTGGATCTCGAAACCGGCGAAAGAAAGAAAGCCATTTCCGGTTTCGGGGGCGCCTCAACACCGCAGATCTCGCCGAATGGAAAATCCATCGCTTTCATCCGTCGCTTGGGCGCAAAGACAGTTCTGTTCGTAAAAGATCTGGAGTCCGGATATGAAGAGCCGATCTATCAGGATCTAGGGCGCGACTTGCACGGAGATTACCTTCCACAGGAGCATTATTACCCCTCCTTCGACTGGTTTCCTGACAGCCGTCACATTGCGATCTGGGCCAAGGGAAAGCTGCTGAAGATCGACACCCTGTCTGCACTGGCGGAAGAGATACCGTTTAATCTGAAGGCACGCCATGAATTGCAACCNGCAATTCGGGTGAAGCAGGATCTCGCGCCAGACCAGGTTCAAGTCCGCACAATTCGCCAACTCGCCCCGAATCCGGACGGTAGCTCGATACTCTTCCGTGCAATGGGCAAGATCTGGGAAGTCGGGTCCAGCTCTCCTTCACGGCCATCTCGCCTGACGAATTCCATGGCCATGGAATCTGAACCAACATGGTCCCCCGACGGAAAACAAATCGCATATGTAAGCTGGCAAGACCAAACTGGTAGCAAGTTGATCCTTCGGGATGCCGATACAGGCCAAGAGACGGTTCTTGCAGAAAGCGATGCGGTCATTCGAGAGCCGCAGTTCTCAAATTCTGGAGAACTGATCGCCTATCGGATCATGGGTCCCGACACAGCTTTCAACGCACCAGGGCCCGAGACAGGCATTTATCTCCTGAACCTGGCCGGAGGTAGTCCGGAATACCTGACGGAAGCCTCGGGCCTGTCAGTGTTCTCTCCCGATGATAGCAGACTCTTCTTTCTTGGAGAGCCGTCCTCATACGCGAAACGGTCATCTGTGTTGATGAGCATCACGCTCGACGGTAGCGACGTACAGGAACATGCCATTTCTGAAATGGCAGACATCCGGGACTTCTCCTTGAGCCCTGACCTGAAGTGGCTGGCGTTCAAGTCCAACAATCGCCCTTACGTCATGCCGTTCGACGTCAAGCCAGCCCCCGTAACCATCAACACGCCGGACAATGCCTCGGCTCGTCTGCTGAGTGATATTGGTGGATACGCTTTCAGATGGTCGAAAGACTCGTCCACACTCTTCTGGACGATGGGCGCAGAAATTCTTTCAACTACGCCCGCCGACAAGAGCGGCACGCCTCACTCCCTGACAATCAATATACAGCTGCCGACAGACAAGCCTGAAGGCATAGTTGCGTTCGTTGGCGGCAAGATCGTTCCGATCGAAGGCNATGTTATCAAGAACGGTACTGTTGTTGTTGAAGGAAACCGGATTGTCGCCGTCGGTCCGCGACGCAAGGTCAAGATTCCGAAAGACGCCACCCGGATCGACATCAAGGGCAAAGTCTTGATGCCTGGCTTCTTCGATGCGCATGGCCATATCGAATGTTGCTTCGANGCCGGCACTATGCCTCAGCAACACCCAACGCGTCTTGCCGCCCTCGCCTATGGCGTCACCACGAACTTCGATCCGTACTCNGAGGACCTTACTTCCTACGAAAGCGGTGAGATGACCATGACGGGAGAATTGGTCGGTCCGCGCTGGCTCAAATCTGGTCAGGTTGTTCACGGAGTGAAAGGACGCACCGCTGGTGTGTATCACCCACTTGCCTCTCTGGATGATGCTCGAAACGTCCTGAAGCGCCGCNAAGCGCTCGGCCCGTCAATTCTGAAAAGCTACAAGCTGTCGACAAGAGCTCAGCGTCAGCGCCTTCTCCAGGCGGCNAGAGAATACGACTTCATGGTTGATGGCGAAGGCGCCGGACAATTCTACACAAACATCGGGATGATTCTCGATGGACACACCAATCTTGAGCACAATCTTCCGGTTGCCACCTATTATGATGATCTTCAGCAGCTGATTGCTGCATCCGACGTCTCAATGACGCCAACACTGATCGTGACGTTCGGNGAGCTGTTTGGCGAAAATTACATCTACGAAAACGAAGACTCCTGGTCCCAGGACAAAGTCAAAGCCTTCATTCCCGACGTAAACAATGCGTATAACCCAATCACGGGCGAAAGTGGCACACCCCTGCATGTTCGCTGCATGCATTCGATCCATGTGTCAGATGAAATCTACGACATCGGATTCCGGTCAGTCGGTCGCTCCTTGACGAAACTGGCAAAAGCCGGCGCAACGGTGAATGTTGGCTCTCACGGTCAGGTTTCCGGGCTCGCCATGTANTGGGAGATGCTGCTCTTTGCGGAAAGCGGCATGGAACCGATGGAAATCCTGCGAGCCGCTACGATCAATGGCGCAAAGACCTACGGGCTTGACCATCAACTCGGNTCAATCACCCCCGGCAAGCTCGCAGACCTCATTGTACTTGACGAGGATCCGACCGAGGACNTCCGCAATGCCAACAGCGTTCGGTATACAATGGTCAATGGGCGCCTCTACGATTCCCATACCATGAACGAAATCGGAAATTATGACCGCCCTCGGAGCAAGTTCTATTGGGAAATGAAGCCAACAAACGGAATAGATTGGAAATCCACATGGTCCGGCGAATAATTTCAACTACGTGCCTGGCATTGATGGCGATGACAGTTTCCGCCTGTTCGCAACCCGCAGGTTCGCCTTCTGGTGCAGAAATGGTGGTCATACCTGCAGCCAGTTTCGAGATGGGCGAGACGATCGACTACGGATATGGAGAGATCGATGGACCCCGACACACCGTCGATATTCAAAGGTCTTTTGCGTTAGCCAAGACAGAAGTGACGGTAGGCGAGTTCAGACAGTTCGTTGAAGCAACAGGGCACCTGTCCGAAGGCAAATGCAACATCTACACAGACGAAAAATCCTGGCACATCGATCCTGACCGAAACTGGGAGCACCCCGGATTTGTGCAAGCCGAAGATCACCCTGTCGTCTGCGTTAGTTGGGAAGATACACAAGCATACGCATCCTGGCTGACGCAACAAACCGGGGAAGCGTATCGCCTACCGTCGGAAGCAGAATGGGAATACGTGGCGACATTTGGCGACATTGAAGGCGAGGACGGCGTCGTCGGGCACGACGAAGCAAATATCGGCTTGGTTGACTGCTGCGGCGGCAAAGCGGAAGGACGGGATGTCTGGATTGAAACCGCCCCCGTCGGGAGTTTTCCTTCCGACAAGTTCGGCATCCACGACATGCGAGGAAACGTCTGGGAGTGGCAAGCTGACTGTCATCAAGACAACTATGTGGGCGCGCCGGTCGATGGCTCCGCACGCACAGAATGCGACACGCCGGACAAACGCTCAATTCGTGGCGGCTCCTACGGCGATGCTGGCGACTATCTGTCACCGAGATATCGACTGCCCGGACCTAAGGATCAGGGATATTTCACTGTCGGCTTCCGGTTGGCCCACGACGTTCGCGAACCGCAACGGTGACCTGAGCGCACCAGCACATCAATATATCGCATCTATGTCGGCAAAGCTGCATTCACGTATGCTGGCCTCCAGAATCGAGGAACAAGATTATGACCACGCGTACCAAGCTGAAATGTAACCCCGTTCCCGCTATTGGAATGGCATTGGCAGCGACACTTATGACGGCTTGCGCGACCCTTCCTCAATCAGCGCTGGCAGATATGCCGCCCGTCGGTCAGGACGAACTTCCAGCCCTGATAAATGATGGCTTTGACAGCGAGACGGCGCTGACCTTCGATTGGCCGATGCTGGAGATTGGAACGGGCCAGTACGAAGATGGGCCAACAGGCCTGACGGTTCTGAAATTTGGAAAAAAAGTGAACGCTGCCGTCGATTCTCGCGGCGGTGGACCAGGCACCGTCAACGCCAAATATCTGGAACTAGGATACAATCAGCCCGAACTCGACGCCATCGTCCTGTCTGGTGGCTCCTGGTATGGTCTGGAAGCGGTGACAGCTGCCAATACTGCGTTGCTCGATGACAAGTATCGTGGCGGTCGCTGGGACAATGTGGGCCTCGTTGTCGGTTCCATCATCTACGATTTCGGCGGTCGGCGCCTCAACGAAATCTATCCCGACAAACGTCTTGCCCAACTGGCATTGAGGGCTGCAGAACCGGGCGTATTTCCAAATGGCGCCTATGGCGCAGGTCGTTCTGCCATGAATGGCGGCATTTTCGGCTGCAACGCACGCTCCGGACAAGGCAGCGCGTTCCGCCAGATTGGTGATGTGAAGATTGCGGTATTCACCGTCGTCAACGCTCTTGGCACGGTGACCGACCGTGAAGGTAATGTCGTCGCTTGTCACAAGGGAAGCAACTGGCCGGAAAACCTGAAAGCGACAGATCTGATGCGGGCGGCACCAGATAGCGTGCAGCCCGGCTGGAATGGCGACGAGGAGTCACCAGGCGCTGAGCGAAAGAACACAACGATCAGCGTTGTCGTTACCAACCGCTCAATGACGCCAGCCGAGCTGCAACGACTTGCTGTTCAGGTACACACATCGATGGCGCGAGGTATTCAACCTTTCGCAAGCGAATTTGACGGTGATGTACTCTACGCTGTGTCGACGAATGAGGTGGAGACCGGCCCCGGCGAAACCATCCCGAGCATGGAGATCGGCGTCGCCGCGTCTGAACTGATGTGGGATGCCATCCTCGCCGCAGTGCCTGCGCATCAGGTAACTCAGCCAGACCCAGATCCGGAACTCGTTCTCCCAGCCCGCACGCTGGAAAAGTACGCCGGAACCTATCGCTTCAGCCATCTGGCTGAATTAACGGTTAGCGTGGAGAATGGCGCGCTCGTCGCATCTGCAACGGGAGAGCGTGATGTCTTTCAGGTCAAAAAGGGCACTCCCCGTCCCCTCTTGGCCGCCACCCGAGACACATTCACTGTCGAGCGTGGCCGCTACCCGTTCAGCATTCAGTTTGCGGGTGACGAGATCATAATCAATCCAGGCCGCTGGCAGCAGACCGGATACCGCGTTTCGGCTGATTAGACGCTCAAGACACTCATAAATATCAGGACAGCAAAATGACCAAGCACTCTGCCTTCAACTGGGCCGACGCCCTTTCGCTCGCTTCCGATCTGACTGAGGAAGAACGGTTTGTGCAAAAGACCGCTGCAGATTTTGCCGACAAACGCCTTCTGCCTGGAATTGTGGAAGCCAATCGGTCAGGTCATTTTGATCGCGAAATCATGCGGGAAATGGGCGCGCTCGGTCTGCTTGGGCCAACCCTGCCGGAAGAGTATGGCGGCGCGGCGGTCAGCCACGTAGCCTATGGTTTGGTCTCGCACGAAGTTGAAGCTGTTGATTCAGGCTACCGATCTGCCTTGAGCGTTCAATCCTCGCTCGTCATCCACCCTATTCATGCCTATGGCGACGAACAACAACGCCAACGCTGGCTGCCTGGTCTTGTGTCAGGTGATCTCGTTGGCTGTTTCGGCCTGACTGAACCCGACCACGGTTCGGACCCCGGCAATATGGCCACGCGGGCGGTAAAGACGGATGGCGGATACCGCCTGAACGGTGCAAAGATGTGGATCACGAACAGCCCGATCGCCGATGTCATGGTGGTCTGGGCGAAACTCGACGGAGTCATTCGCGGGTTTGTGCTTGAACGCGGCATGAGTGGCCTGTCGACGCCCGAAATCAAAGGTAAGCTCGCGCTGCGCGCATCCATCACCGGTGAAATTGTCATGGACGATGTGTTCGTCCCTGAAGAAAACCTGCTCCCGAACGCCCGTGGACTGTCAGGCCCGTTTGGCTGCTTGAACAAGGCACGTTTCGGAATTGCCTGGGGCGCACTCGGCGCGGCTCGCACCTGTTGGACCGCTGCG
>NZ_NHCK01000043.1:0-21777 GCF_002172815.1 Hyphomonas sp. TMED31
GCTGCCGGTGGGCGCAGCAAATCTCTCAATTCAAAACTTACGTCGGACGAACTCGAAAAGGTGCGCCGGGGTGAAATTGGGTCCTATCTCCATGTCGCCGGCGCAGAGCCTCTTGGAGAGCTTCAAAAAGTCGCTGTCGAAGAGAGCCGGCTCGGCATCCCGTTGCTGTTCGCGATGGATGTCGTCCACGGCTATCGCACTATATTCCCGGTCCCCTTGGCCATGGCAGCAAGCTGGGAGCCGGAGCTCTGGGAAAAAGCCGCCCGAATTTCAGCGGATGAAGCATCAGCCTCTGGTCTTCATTGGACGTTTGCACCGATGGTCGACATCTCCAGAGACCCGCGTTGGGGGCGCATCGTGGAAGGTGCAGGCGCCGACCCATATCTGGGATCCCGAATGGCAGTTGCTCAGGTCCAAGGATATCANGGNGANGACCTTTCCNANTCAACGACCATTCTTGCCGCAACGAAACATTTCGGCGCCTACGGTGCCCCAACTGGTGGGCGGGACTACGGATCGGCCGACATAAGCGAACAGAGCCTGATGGAAGTCTATCTTCCCCCTTTCTATGCCGCGACGAANGCTGGCACTGGCTCAATGATGACCGCATTCAACGACATCGCCGGCGTCCCATCCACGGCGAATGAATACCTGATTGATGACGTGTTGCGCGCAGAGTGGGGTTTCGATGGGATGATCGTGTCCGACTGGAATGCTGTAGCAGAATTGATCAATCATGGAGTTGCCGAAACAGAGGAGCAGGCTGGCACGCTTGCACTTCAGGCAGGCGTAGACATGGACATGACCAGCATGGTCCTGCCAACGAAAATCAAAGCTGCGGTTCAGTCTGATGCGTGCCTGGCGCATGATCTTGATGCCGCCGTGGCGCGNATCCTTACCACAAAAGAGCGGCTTGGCCTTTTTGATACGCCGATGGCCTATCACNACCCGGAACGTGAAAANACNNCTCTGTTGAAAGACGAATTCCGGCGTGCCGCCCGCCATGCTGCCGTCAAATCCATGGTGCTCCTGAAGAATGAGAAGCAGACCCTGCCCCTCTCCAGCTCACCTCAAACTATCGCTGTGATTGGCGGGTTGGCCGAAGACAAATTGACTCAGCTCGGTTCATGGCGTGCGCAAGGCAAGACGGATGACGTGGTTTCATTGCTGGAAGGCCTGCAACGAAATGCGCCGAGCGGCACGACTGTCACCTATGCGGCCGGCACGCATCCTTCGTCCGAAAGCCCTGGAGCGATCCAACAAGCAGTCGATACGGCGATGGATGCTGATCAGGTACTCTTGGTCATTGGGGAAGACTTTGATCTTTCTGGCGAAGCGCGCAGTCGGTCCGATATTGCGCTTCCACCCAGTCAGTCGGAATTGGCTCAGGCCATATTCGCAACAGGAAAGCCCGTGACAGTCATCCTGGTGACGGGGCGTCCATTGGCCNTTGAAGATGAAGTGGCAGCTGCAGACGCCGTTCTGAACACATGGATGCTGGGCGTCGAAGCTGGCAATGCGTTGGCTGATGTTGTCTGGGGCAACACTTCACCCGCAGGAAGGTTGCCGATCGAGTTCCCGCGCAGAACCGGTGCAGTGCCTCANACATATTCGGAGTATCCAGGTGGACGGCCAGCGGACCCTGATCTGTCGAAAGACACCAACCGATTCATGGATATTCCAATCACACCACTATTCCCGTTTGGTCACGGTCTCAGCTATTCCAGTTTCGACTATAGCGATCTCCAGAGTTCCGTTTTCGAGGATGGACAGATCGAGTTAAGCACTACGATCACGAACATCGGCGATGTCGACGCAGACGAAGTTGTACAACTCTACATGCGTGACCCATTGGCAACCATCGCGAGACCCAAACACGAACTGCGAGGATTCACGCGCGTCTCCATTCCTGCTGGCGAGAGCCGCCAGGTCTCCTTCACAGTCTCACCAGATCAAACCGCGCTCTATCGTGTTGGCTCAGGCTGGGTGGTCGAACCCGGCCAGATTGATTTCATGATTGGNGCATCCGCGGAAGATATCCGTAGCAAGACCAGCGTCACGCTCACACATGATCGCTCGACTGGAATTCCAGCNAGCGCCATCGAAACAGGAATCCGCATCAAATGANCCAGTCACGTCGCACCTTTTTAGGGACTGCAGCAGCCACCGCTCTTCTCTCTGCCTGCGGAACAATGTCAAACCGAGTCGTGCGCACATCTGAGCATATCGAAGTTTTTGACCCGGCCGCACTGGACCTCATTGATGCAAACGCACCTTTGGAGTCGCTTGCATCAGGATATGGCTGGAGCGAAGGCCCCGTCTGGGACCGCCAACGCGACTGTCTTTATTTTACGGACGTCCCCGGCAATATTGCATGGCGATGGTCCGAAGCGGACGGTGCAACCAAACTCCTAGATCCGTCTGGTGTTGCTCGCGATGCGGCCACTGGATTCCGGGAACCAGGTGCAAATGGATTGGCAATATCAAANGATGGCAGCCTGCTGATCTGCAATCATGGCAAGCGTGCCATCGAGAAAATGAATCTGGAAACAGNTCACCGCACAATCCTCGCCCGAACGTACAACAACAAAGCCTTTAACAGCCCCAATGATATTGTAGAAGCGGATGATGGAAGCTTGTACTTTACAGATCCGCCCTATGGCCTTGAAGGCCTCGACGCCTCCCCCCTAAAGGAGCAAAATTTCAATGGGGTNTACCATCTGCAACCGGATGGACGTGTTACGCGNNTGNTCGAAACANTGACCTTTCCNAACGGAATCGCNCTGTCTCCAGATGGTAGTACGCTTTACGTGAGCCAGTCTGACCCAGACGCTCCAATCTTGATGCGCATGTCGCCTGACGGATCAAATGCTGCCGTATTATTTGACGCCAGTTCCTACATGTCAGACACGGCTCCTGGCTTGCCCGATGGTATGGCCGTGACGAAGACCGGCCACATTTTTACCACCGGCCCCGGTGGAGTGTTTGTGCTATCCCCAGAGGGAAAGCCGCTCGCACGGATAAAGACCGGTAAGGCAACAGCGAACTGCTGCTTCGGTGGCCGCGATGGGCAGACACTGTATATGACAGCGCACGACACTTTGATGCGGATCAGAACAAAATCAGTCGGCCTTCCATGGAGCTGACAGAAGCCCTTTTCGCCTACCGGCCAGTACTTGCCACCGGGTTCGGAATCGCCGCCCTGCTCGCGCTGATTTTGCGGGCCAGAATGAACGCTTTCGCTGCCCTCCTGCTCGTCAGCATCTTCAGCGCGCTTGCGGCTGGCATGGCCCCGAATGATGCGTTTGAGACTTTGTCCAAGGGTATGGGAGGCACGCTTGGCTTCATAGCAACCGTAATCGGGCTCGGGGCCCTGTTCGGCGCAATTCTCCAAGCCTCTGGCGCACTTGACGCGCTGGCGTCAAAACTCTCAAGCCAATCCAGTTTCAAGTCCAATCAATGGAAGATCGCAGGCATCGGCTTGCTTGCATCTACGCCTGTCTTCTTTGATGTTGCCCTGATCATCCTTGCACCACTCATTCTGACCATGGCGCACGACCGACTTAAGCCGGCCATGTCATTGGGCTTGCCCCTGATGGCAGGACTTGCCGTCGGACACGCCTTCCTACCCCCGACACCAGGCCCAATCGCAATTGCGGAACTCATCGGCGCTGAATTGGGTTGGGTGATCCTTTTCGGTGCGATTGTCGGCGGAATAGCGCTGGCGGTGTCAGGCCCGCTCTTCACTGCATATCTCGACCGGCGCAGCCGGATGCCGATAGGTGCCCCAGCTTTTGATTTCGAGACAAGTACAGATCATTCTGAAGAAGAAAAGCCGAAGCCTGGTAGAGCTATCATACTGATAACTCTCCCCTTGATCCTGATCCTGCTGGGCACACTCGCGAATGTACTCCAAGATGGTCCATTGAAATATCTACTCGAAATTATCGGGCATCCATTCAGCGCACTCCTGATCGCCTGCGGAGCATCCTGGTGGTTGCTTCACCCAAAAACACCGCAAGGCCGAAAACTTTTGTCCGACGCTTTGGCGCGCTCTTTTGAGCCAACTGGAGCCGTCATTCTGGTGACGGGTGCTGGCGGAGCTTTCAAACAAGTTCTTGTTGACACTGGCGCTGGTGAACAAATCGCAAATGCAGCCCTCGGTGTTGGATTTGGACCGCTACTTGCGGGTTACGTTCTGGCTGTCATCCTGAGGCTCGCTCAAGGCAGCTCAACCGTTGCGATGATCACATCTGCTGGCCTCACTGCGCCGATTGTTGCAATGGCAGACCTCACGGCCCCGCAATTGGGGCTCGTAGCCATCGCGATCGCCGCAGGCGCTACAACTGGGAGCCATGTCAACGATAGCGGCTTTTGGCTCGTGGGTCGTGTTTTTGGAATCACGCCTGGCGAAACGCTCCGCACATGGACGGTCTCCACCACATTGATAAGCGTGGTGGGATTTCTCATGTGCGTAATACTATATGCGAGCNTATCGCTCTTTTGATCAGATCAACCCAGCAAGTGGCGAACTGGGATCAGCGTACATTTTCTTAGGCATGCGGCCGGCTAGATACGCATCACGGCCTGCGATCACCGCATGCTTCATCGCGTTTGCCATTCGGATAGGGTCCTTGGCAGCCGCGATAGCGGTGTTCATCAGAACGCCATCGCAGCCCAGTTCCATCGCAAATGCTGCGTCAGATGCAGTACCTACTCCTGCATCAACGATCACCGGCACACGTGTTTGTTCGACGATCAGTCGGATATTGACTGGGTTCATGATTCCCAGTCCGGACCCAATCAGACTGCCAAGCGGCATGATCGCGCAGCATCCTGCGTCTTCCAGCATCTTGGCATAAACAGGATCGTCCGAGCAGTAGACCATTACTTCAAAGCCATCGGCAATGAGTGCCTTTGCGGCCTCAAGCGTCTCCGGCATGTTGGGATAGAGTGTTTTCTGATCCGCCAGCACTTCCAGCTTCACGAGATTCCATCCGCCCGCCTCGCGCGCCAAGCGCAGCGTGCGCACTGCTTCATCCGCTGTATAGCAGCCAGCTGTGTTCGGCAGATACGTGAACTCATCCGGCTTTACGAAGTCCGTTAAGCGCTCTTCATTCGGGTTCGACAAATTCACCCGCCGCAGAGCAACGGTAACGATCTCTGCGCCAGCAGCTCGCGCGGCATCGGCATTCTGCTGATAGGACNCATACTTNCCCGTGCCGACAATCAGGCGGGAANTGTAGGTCTTGCCGGCAATCGTGAGTGAATCTGTCAAAGGTCTGGCCTTGTTTGAGAAGTTACTGAAACGGTGAGCATAGCCGAAGCGAGTTGATGCCTCAGCCGCCACCAACGAATTGTACAATTTCTATACGGTCACCAGCTTCGATGACAGTTGTGGCGTGCTCCGATTTAGGGACGATTTCAAGATTACGCTCAATCGCAATCCCGCGCGGATCGCGCCCTGACTCGCCTGACAGTTGAAGTACCAACATCGCCAGAGTNGTCCCAGCCTCGACTTCTCGTGACTCGCCATTGACTGTAATGAGCATTCGCGTTTTCTCCGTTCATCGCCCCCCTTGCCTTGCTAGGCATTCCAGCGCAAGACGGAAGACTATGTCGAAGCCCGTATATGTCCTCGGAGGTCCCAACCTCAACCTGCTCGGTTCACGAGAGCCGGAAATCTACGGGCGTGATACGCTCGCGGGCATCCATGCGCGGCTGGAAGCGCAAGCTGAAGGTACGGCATTGATTCTACGCCAGACGAATCACGAAGGCGAACTGGTGGACTGGATTCAGGAAGGTTCCGAAAAAGGATCGGCTATCATTCTGAATGCAGCGGCATATACGCATACCTCTATTGCGCTTCACGACGCGCTCAAGGCATGCAAAGTCCCTGTAATTGAAGTCCATTTGTCAAATCCTGCCGCGCGAGAAGCGTTTCGGCAGGTGAATTATGTTTCCCCCGCCGTGAAGGCCACGATTGCAGGCCTCGGTGCCTATGGTTATGAGCTGGCGCTTAAGGCGGCAAAGACCCTTACGGGCCAATAAGAGACCTGACATCCCATGAGCACTACGAAGAACAAGCTGGATACCGGCCTCGTCCGGGAACTCGCGGCCATTTTGCGGGAAGCAGACCTTGGCGAAGTTGAAGTCGAACACGAAGGCCTTCGCATTCGTGTCAGCAAGCCAGCAGCCCCGGTAGTTCAGGCCGCCGTTGCCGCACCTGCACCGGTTGCTGCANCTGCACCGGNGGCGGCTCCCGCNGCCGCCGATGCACCAGCTGCTGCTGCACCTGCCGCTTCGGACAACGCAATCAAATCACCAATGGTCGGCACGGTATACCTGTCGCCAGAACCTGGCGCGAAACAGTTCGTCGCCGTTGGNGACAAAGTCAAAAAGGGCGACACGCTGCTGCTCGTCGAAGCGATGAAGACCTTCAACCCGGTCGAAGCCGACAAGGCTGGCACTGTGAAGGAAATNTACGTTAGCGATGCCCAGCCTGTCGAATATGGCGAAGCTCTTATTCTGATTGAGTAATATGGCCGANCAACCTGCTATCAATAAGGTTCTCATCGCCAATCGCGGTGAGATTGCGCTGCGGATTCACCGCGCTTGCAAGGAAATGGGACTGTCCACAGTGGTGGTCCATTCCGAAGCAGACAGTGACGCGATGGCTGTTCGCCTCGCTGATGAAAGTGTTTGTATCGGTCCCGCCCCATCATCCGAAAGCTATTTGAAGAAATCTCAGATTCTGGCGGCGGCGGAGATTACCGGCGCTGATGCGATTCACCCGGGCTATGGCTTCCTNTCTGAGAACGCGCAATTCGCGGAAATGGTCGAAGCACATGGGCTCGCCTTCATCGGCCCGACTGCCGAACACATTCGTATCATGGGCGACAAGATTGCCGCCAAACAGGCGATGATTGACGCTGGCGTTCCATGCGTGCCCGGCTCGGATGGCGCGGTTTCTTCGATTGCCGAAGCCAAAAAGGCGGCCAAGAAGATCGGCTTCCCGGTTCTCGTCAAAGCTTCTGCTGGTGGCGGCGGACGCGGCATGAAGCTCGCGAAGACCGAAGCAGATCTGGAAAACGCTGTCCGTACGGCGAAAACAGAGGCGAAGGCGGCCTTTGGCGACGACGCAGTGTATCTGGAAAAGTATCTTCAAGGGCCGCGCCACATCGAAGTGCAGATCATTGCTGACACACACGGGAATGTCGCACATCTATGGGAACGCGACTGCTCCCTGCAGCGTCGCAACCAGAAAGTCTTTGAAGAAGCCCCTTCTCCGGAACTGAACCAGGCTCAGCGTGAAGAAATTGGCGGTATCTGCGCTCGGGCGATGGAAAAGCTGGGCTATCGTGGCGCGGGGACGATCGAGTTCTTGTACGAAGATGGCAAATTCTATTTCATCGAAATGAATACGCGGCTTCAGGTCGAACATCCGGTCACCGAGATGATCACGGGAATCGACTTGGTGCGCGAACAGATCCGAATTGCTGAAGGCAANAAACTTTCTTTCAGCCAGGAAGACGTGATGCTCGTCGGGCACGCCATCGAGTGCCGCATCAATGCTGAACATCCGGAAACCTTCATCCCGTCACCCGGACTGATCACAGACTTTCATGCCCCAGGTGGTCCAGATGTTCGTTTGGATAGTGCAGCTTATTCCGGCTACCGGATTCCGCCGCATTACGACTCGCTTATCGGCAAGCTAATCGTCCACGGTCGGACCCGCCGCGAGTGCATCATGCGTCTTCGTCGCGCCCTTCAGGAAATGGTTGTCGGAGGCGTGTTCACGACGTTGGATCTGCATCGGAAACTGGTCGAAAATGACGATGTTCTGGCAGGTGAGTACAACATCCACTGGCTTGAGAAGTTTCTGGAAAATCAGAAAACGTAACGAACACTAGCATTTTTCTCTTTTGACGTTTCGGAAGTCTCGTCAGTGGGTAGACATCGCTGTTCGTGCAGGCTCATATTGCGAACATGTCTCAACGATTCAGCACCACGGACCTGCTAGCCTGCTATCGCCGGGGAATTTTCCCAATGGGCGATGCACGTAACGATCCGAATCTGTTCCTTGTTGATCCGGACATGCGTGGGATCATTCCCCTGGATGAGTTCCACATCCCAAAGCGGTTGCTCAGAACGGTAAAGAAGCAGCCTTTCAAAGTCACAGTCGACCAAGCTTTTACACGCGTTATGGAAATGTGCGCNGAAAGCGCCAAGGGCCGGGAGAGCACCTGGATCAANTCTCCTATCCTGAACCTCTACAGCTCCCTCCATCACGAAGGGCACGCTCATTCCATTGAGTGCTGGGATGGAGAGGACCTAGTAGGCGGGCTNTACGGCGTGGCGCTCGGCGGCGCTTTCTTCGGTGAGAGCATGTTTTCGCGCGCGACTGACGCGTCGAAAATCGCACTCGTGCATCTCGTCGCCCACCTCCTTGAAGATGGTTTCGTGCTGCTCGACGCGCAGTTTCACAATCCCCACCTGGAACAATTCGGATTGGTCGAAATCCCGAGACAGGAGTTCAAGAAACTGCTGAAGGAAGCCCTGACAATTGACGCGACATTCTATTCGAAGTCTGCNTCATCCTCAGCGGAGCGCGGCTCGAGCTTTACCGGCTCAGGTGCAGCACAGCGGATCACCCAAACATCGTAAACCGGGTGCTCCAACGCGCTGAGGCCGGGAGAAGACGCGTACATCCAGCCCGAGAACAGCTCTGGGTTCTCTTCGCTGACTGTCTCCACATCTTCAGCGTCAACTGCAGCTTCCATGGTTTCGACCGCAACAGGCTGTGTAGACGCAATCTTCAGGAATGCAGCACTCTCCGGCGCCTCTTCTGGCGGCGTCTGATAGCAAACCTGCAGCTCGACCTTGAGAGATCCGAATACGACCGGTTCGCCAACTTTCACGTCAATGTCTGTCGAACGTCCGGTAATCTTGTCGAGCGCCCTCAGGGTGGCCGTATCCTTCTGGANAAATGTAGCCGCGTGCGCCGCACCAAGTATCAATCCGGCGATCGCCGAGGCCGCCAGCACGTGCCGCATCATTCGAAATCTCCCGCAGGATAGGGATCGTCAGCATCTGCTGATGNCTCAGACTCTTCTGAGCCTCCATCACCGCTTCCTGAAGCGAAAGATGCAAACAAGGTCAGCAAGTCGACGCTGCCACGCGTGTATTTGATCTCGCCTGAGCCATCTTGCGGAATNTTGTCAAAACTGCCGCCCGGCTCGAGCGCNACATAGGCGCCGCCCAGCAAGCCGTCCGTGGAAACACGAGCGTCGGTGTCCTCTGGCAACGCCCATTTCTCATCAAGGCTCATGCGAACAACCGCCTCAAAACGTTCCGGGTCGCCCTCGACGCTTTTGACGATACCGGCTTTTACGCCGGCAATGCGGACGTCGGTGCCGCGCGAAATGCCCGAAACATTGTTGAAGCGCGCGGCCACCTCATATTGATCGCCCTGCGCTTGAGCGTCGCCGCCGCGATCAAGGGCAAACCAGAGAAACGTACCGGCTACACCAACAACTGCAGCGCCGATCAGGGTTTCAAAGAGTGATTCACGCATCCGGTGTCCATGCCTCGTAATCGCCTGTCGCCTTCTGTCGCGCCATGCCGGTGGAAAGGCTTCCTTTTGGCTTGGTCGCGTATGGCGTGCCAGTCATGTTCGGCTTGTGATCGGTCTCCCAGTCACGCCGGGTCAAAGGAGACTTGGTTGGCGGCTCATCGATCGTGTGGTGCAACCAGCCATGCCAATCGGCGGGAACTTTCGATGGCTCCGCCAGTCCCTTGTACATAACATACCGGCGCTTGCGCCCTTCNAGAGACGGTTTGCGCTCCTCGAAATAGCGATTGCCATACTCATCGGTACCAACATAACCCGACCGCCGCTTNATATCGAAAGCCGCTCCGAGCGTGTTGCCGCTCCACCAAGTGAAAATCTGTTTCAGCATCGTGAGGATGTCCTGACCTGTCTTGTTGGCCGCAATATGGCGTTATCCGGGCAAGTAATCCATACGGCAGCCGCAGGCAATGCGCCGCACAATAATATGATCAGCGCAACCACTTTTGCGGCTTGAAAGCTTGATACCACATTCCGGAACCGTCACGCTTTCCTGAGTGATTCGCTGATGATTCGCGGGAGGGTATTATGAAAGCTGCCGAGATAGAGTCNGTTCTGGAAGCCGCCGAAGCTGATGGCCTGCTTTCACCCGAGATCGAATTCGGTGCCGCATTCCGGGCCGCCGGGCGCCATCGTCGTCCCATGACAGAGGAATCTCTCCGAAATGTCGCCTCGGCCTACGCCTCGGCAGGACTGCTGGGCGCATCGCAGATCGCAACCGCCGAAATGCTGGAACGGCTTGGCGATGCGCCACGCAACGCAGAGCTTGCGGAAGCCATAGCCTCCGGTCTCCCACAAGACATTCTCGAGGAAGCGCTACGCCAGCCTGACGGGTTTTCGCGCACAGCCGACGCCCTGCGAATTGCAGCCGCCAACGTTCAGCCACCCCCCACCGCTGTTTTCAGTGCTGATTCCGCCAATTCCGAGTTTGATCCTCTCCTTCTTGCCGCACTGAAGGAAGGCGCGGAGATATTCCTGGCTCAAGAGGATGTCGCCCCCGCCAGACAAGCCTCTCGTTTGCTCGATGTCTCGCTGGCGATTAGCCCGGACGGCCTCGAATCTGATCTGCTTTGCACCGTTGCGGAAGCTGCAGGCAGATCTCTGGGGGACGGTGTTCTGCTGATTAACGGCCTTGGCGCGGCTGTACTTTCGCTCGGGCTACCATATGNCAGCGACGAGGGACGAGCAGTGGCGGCGGCCTTGTGCGCCGTAGTGAAGTCTTTTGCGACGGGCGCATCACTTTCAGCAGCGCATGCCGGTGTGCTGGGCCTGGAAGCGCGTCGCGCATCATCGCGCAAATCATGCAACGTCGCCATACTGCCCATATCTGACTTCGCCGATCTGATGCCAGACTGCGAAAGCGAAGGGGCTGCGCCTGTTTGCACCGTGCTNACCTATTCAGATGAAGGGCCAACACTTGCCCGCTGCGCCCGTCTCGCTATTTCCCGTACCGCACCGGAAAGCCTACCGACAATTCTTGAACGTGTCGCCAATTGTGGCGGTGAAGATCTTGAAGCAGCGTTGGGAGCCGATCGGCTTAAGGATCGTGGCTTTTCCGATGCGGCGCTAGACCGAGTGTCCCGCGCTCTGAGCGATGGTCTTCCCCTTAACGCAGCTTTCTCTCGCTGGGTGCTGGGAGATGAGATTATCAGCNATGATCTGAAACTGGCNCCCGAGAAATTCGATTCCGATGGNCTGGCCCTGCTTTCTGCGATGGGGTTCTCGCGCAAGGACATCGCGAAAGCCGAAGCGGCTGTGGATGGCACGGCAGAAGACATCGCAGCGGCAGAGTTTCGCCAATGNGGTCTTGAGCTACATGTCAGCGCAGAAGCAGAGCTGGCCTTCGCATCCGCCTGTGCAGAAGCGCTTGGCGGCAACACGGCTATTCGCGTCACNGGNCGCAACGGACTNGACATGGCNGACGCGGCCATCGCAGCTGGCCTATCCACNTTGCTGGTTGGAATACGAGCCCCCGCCAANGACGATGTCGCAGATCGCATGGAACAGATTCTTGCACTCGCAGACGANCTCGCCANAGAATCTGACGCATCTTATGCGGCTGACCAAAACACCAGCGTTTCNGACGGCCACGGGCAGAGCGCTCGAACGCGCCTGCCAGATCGTCGCAAAGGTTATATCCAGAAAGCATCTGTCGGCGGCCACAAGGTCTATCTCCACACAGGAGAATTCGAAGATGGCGCGCTGGGTGAGATCTTCATCGACATGCACAAGGAAGGCGCAGCGTTCCGCAGTCTCATGAACAATTTTGCCATCGCCACGTCCATTGGCCTCCAATATGGCGTGCCGCTGGAAGANTTCGTTGATGCCTTCGTCTTCACACGCTTCGAACCGGCTGGCGCCGTGACCGGAAACGACCGGATCACAAAGGCGACGTCCATCCTCGACTACATTTTCCGGGAGCTTGCCGTGTCCTATCTGGGCCGCGACGACCTCGCAGAAGTGGATGTGACTCATGACGGCCTTGGCCGCGGCGCTGGCGATGCCACACGTGAACCGGCAGAATTCACGGAAGAAGCCGCTCAGTTGATCTCCCGCGGATTTTCCAGAGGCCAGTTGCCAGACAACATCGTCATCTTCGACAAGAAACGCGAAGAAAAACAAGCTGAAGAAGACACGGAAACCGATGCGCTCAACGCCCCAGATTATCTCAGCGAAGCCTGCCCGAATTGCGGCAGCTTCACGCTGTTCCAGATCAGCGAAGATGGTGAGGCAGAGTGCGATACTTGCGGACAGGAATTGCAGGACTTCACTGAAGTCCCCTCCTGATCAGGCCTTGCCAGTAGGCCGAAGCCCAGCTCCAAANAGGTTGCTTGACGATGCAATCGGAGCGTTCCGAGGCATGGCGAATTTGCAACACTTGTGACGTTTTGGTGAGTCCTTACTGTTTGTTCAGTTTGGAGCAACAAAATCAGGCGTTATCCATAAGTTATGACACGTTTGGCTTACGCAATTCTTGGCGCTTCGGCCTTTTCTCTTGCCGCGTTACCCGCGATGGCACAAAGCCAGCCCGTGGCCTGGTCTCCCGGCTATGTGGGGGCATGCGGTGAATGTGACCTGTCTGGCAAGAATCTGACTGGCTGGACGCTGACCGGTGGCAACTATTCCAAGGCTCGCCTGGACTATGCCTTCATGCGGGGTGTCCAGGCTGGCGGAGCTAATTTTGAGAATGCAGAAGCCAATAGCGCCGATATGCGCGGCGCCATCCTGACATCTGCCCGCTTTTCCGGCGCTACGCTATCTGGCGCCCGCCTTCAGGGCATACAGGCAAGCGGCGCAGATTTTCGCAGCACAAAGGCACAAGGCAGCAATTTGCAGGGCGCCCTGCTCGTGGGCGCCAATTTTGCCTCGGCCGATCTGACAGGTTCGTTCATGGAGGCGGCCGACCTTTCTGGCGCGAACCTGACAGGCGGATGGCTGAACGAAGCCATCCTTTCAGGAGCGGTGTTCAATGGCGCGAACATGACCGGCGCGAATTTNANGAGGGCGCAGGTCGCAAACGCATCCTTCCGGGATGTCCGCTTCATCGATGCTGACCTTTCTGAACTTGAGGGTAGCGAACTCGCAGATTTTGATGGGGCTTGCGCGTCTTTGAGCACGATCTTGCCGGACAGCCTGAACCTCCCGCTTTGCGACGTAACGACTACAGTTGCCGGCAACTGAGCCAATTTTCTAATAGTCCAAAACGAAAAAGGCGGAGAGCTGGGCCCTCCGCCTTTTCTTTCGCCAATATCCTTTAGTGCCTCAGGATTTGACCTGCGGCGCCAGCCGAATGTTCAGTTCTTTCAGCTGTTTGTCGTCCACTGGGCTCGGTGCCTGCATCATCAGGTCGCGCGCCTGCTGGTTCATCGGGAACAGCGTAACGTCGCGGATATTCTCGGCATCGGCGAGCAGCATGACGATTCTATCCACGCCCGGTGCGATTCCACCGTGCGGAGGCGCGCCATAACGGAACGCATTGAGCATACCGCCAAACTCCGCCTCGACCACATCCGGACCATACCCAGCCAGCTCAAATGCCTTCAGCATCAGTTCCGGACTATGGTTCCGGATCGCACCGGATGATAACTCCACGCCGTTACACACGATGTCGTACTGATAAGCCTTCAGGTCGAGCTGCTTTTCTTCCGTATCGGCTTCCAACAAGGCGTCCATCCCACCTTGAGGCATTGAGAACGGGTTGTGGCTGAAATCGACTTTCTTGTTGTCTTCGTCATATTCGTACATCGGGAAGTCAACGATCCAGCAGAGGCGGAATACCCCCTCTTCGATCAAGCCAAGTTCCTCGCCAACCTTCGTGCGCGCGGCGCCGGCGAGCTTGTAAGCCTCGCCCTTCTTCCCAGCTGAGAAGAAGATGCCGTCGCCTGCAGAGAGACCAAGCTTCTCAAGCAGAGTTGCCAGAAGCGCAGGTTCGAAATTTTTCAGGACCGGATCCTGGCTATCGACCCCGCCGCCATCAGCTTCCTTGAGGCGCGCATAACCGAGGCCTGGTGCCTGCATTTCCTTCTTCGCCCATTTGTCGAGCTCATCGAAGAATTTACGCGACTTTTCGGCTGCTGCTTTCGGAGCCGGAATGGCAATAACGCGGCCACCGCCAGCGATGATCTTGGCGAAGATGCCAAATCCGGTCTTGCTGTCGTCTTCGAAAAATTCGGATACATCAGCCAGTTCGATCGGGTTGCGCAGATCCGGCTTGTCGGAGCCATACTTCGCCATTGCTTCGGCATATGGAATGCGCGGAAACGCGCCTTCCGGCACGGTGCGGCCCTTGCCTTCCCAATCCGCAAACTCGCTGAACACGCCCGCCATGACAGGTTCAATGGCGCTGAACACGTCTTCCTGGGTCACGAAGCTCATTTCAATATCAAGCTGGTAGAACTCACCCGGCGACCGGTCTGCGCGGGCATCCTCGTCACGGAAACATGGCGCAATCTGGAAGTAGCGGTCAAAGCCGGACACCATCAGCAACTGCTTGAACTGCTGTGGCGCTTGCGGCAGCGCGTAGAACTCACCTGGATGCAGNCGGCTCGGCACCAGGAAGTCACGAGCGCCTTCCGGGCTGGAGGCGGTCAAAATCGGGGTCTGGTACTCGGTGAAGCCCTGTTCGATCATACGGCGGCGCAAGCTGGCGATCACCTGGCTACGCAGCACCATATTCTTGTGGAGTGTTTCCCGGCGAAGATCCAGATAACGGTGCTTCAGGCGAATATCTTCCGGATATTCCGGCTCGCCAAACACTGGCAGCGGCAGCTCAGCCGCCTCTGACTGAACGCTGACTTCGCCAGCCACGACTTCGATCTCGCCTGTGGCCAGGTTCGGGTTCACGAGGCTCTCATCGCGCGCGACGACCTTGCCTTCCAGCGTGATTACGCTTTCTGCGCGAAGGCGCTCGACCGTGCCAAATCCGGGGGAGCCGGGATTGAACACGACTTGGGTCAGGCCGTAATGATCCCGCAGGTCGATGAACATCACCCCGCCATGATCGCGGCGGCGGTGCAGCCAGCCTGACAGTTTTACGGTTTCACCGACATGGGATTTGCGAAGTTCCCCGCAGGTGTGGGTGCGATAGGCGTGCATCGGAAACTCTCTCCGGAAATACGGTCCAACAGAAATAAAGCGCGAAAGGCACGGAACCTCTCGCAATTGTCAAGGCGATGCGATACGCAAGCGCGCGATGACTGACAACACCCTGACTCCCATTACTGAGCAGTCGGCACTGGAAGACCTGTGCGGAAAGCTCGCTGAATCCGACTTTATCTGCGTCGATACCGAGTTTCATCGGGAAACGACCTATTGGCCNGAGCTCTGCCTCGTCCAGGCCTCTGCGCCCGGCGTGGAAGGCCTGATCGACCCGCTGGCAGAGGATCTGGACATCGGCCCGTTCCTCGACCTNATCGCCGCAGACAATCGCGTGAAAGTATTCCACGCGGCCCGTCAGGACCTCGAAATCTTCAATCGCCTGATTGGACATCCGCCCGGCCCGATCTTCGATACGCAGGTCGCAGCGATGGCTCTCGGCCTCGGTGATTCGATCTCTTANGACAATCTGGTGCAGCGCGTGCTGAAGCGCCAGATCGACAAATCGAGCCAGTTCACCGACTGGACCCGCCGCCCNCTCAGCCAGAAACAATTGGTCTACGCGCTCGGCGATGTNACGCATTTGAGAGACGCCTACCTCAAGATGCGGGACGAGTTGGAAAACCTTGGCCGTCTCGGTTGGGTCCGCGAGGAAATGGCCGACCTNGAAGACCCGGCGAAATATGACACGGACCCCGCCAATGCCTGGCAGCGACTTAAACTGCGCAAGCCGAAGAAAGACTATGCTGCCATTGTGGTTGCTGTTGCCGCATGGCGCGAAACGCTGGCCCAAGAGCTCGACAAACCACGTCGCCGCATTCTGAAAGACGATGCAATCCAGGAGATTGCGAGCCAGAAACCGCGCTCAGAGCAGGATTTCGGTCAGCTGCGCGCCGTGCCGAACGGCTTTATCCGATCAAAGTATGGTCAGGGCCTCGCAGAAGCCGTCTCGGACGCGATTGATAATCCAGAGAAGTATGCTCCGGAACTCGGCCCGCGCGTTCANAACGCGCAAATCCCAGCGGGCGCACCGGAATTGCTGAAAGTGCTGCTCAAGCATGTCAGCGAAGAAAATGACGTGGTCCCCCGCCTGATCGCGAATGCAGCCGACATTGACCGGATCGCACGCGGCGAAACCGGCGATGAGATCGCCGCCATGACCGGGTGGCGCTACGACATGTTCGGTCGCAAGGCTCAGGCATTGCTGAACGGCAAACTTGCCGTGTCATTCGAAGGAGGTCAGGTCCGCTTGTTCGACGTCTGATACAGCGGCGACAATTAGCGGATCACGACTTCAGATTTCAGCCTCAATTGGCTCGCAGTCTGGGAGAGGCGTCGCTCGACCGTATCCGACACCATAGCCGAATCCGATCTGGACACCCTCAATTGCAATGTCTCTGCTGTGCGAACGAGCTGTGCCCGCTTCAGGATCGGGCCTGACCGGCCAGAGAATACAGCACCGAGCCGCATCGCACTACCGATTTGACGGGCACGCTCATCCTGCTCCGGTGTGGTCAGTGTCGTATACTCGTCCGGGCGCTTGAAGTCTTTCTGGTAGCGGCACCCGACGGCATATGCGATCAATGCCCGCTCGCTATGCGCCACAGCCGTGTATGGCGCGCGCAAGGCCTGATCATAGGCCATTATGGCCCGGTGGTCCGGATGGAACCTGCCTGCACTGTCAGACATCATGCAGGCCGCCCGCTCAATCCGCTGGTCGGCGGCCGGAGAACCGAACAGGTCCGGTTCAGGCGCAAGCGCCGGCGCAATGAAGTCGTGCAGTGCTTCGCCGAAGAGAATCTGGTTGCGATCGAGCCGCGCGAAGGCGATCGCACCATCCAGCAAGGGATCGTTGTCTGACGCCCCCAACTCATTGCGCAGCACGCCCTCGCGCAGACCGCTGGATGATATTGTCATGCCATCCAGTTCGCTCATATCCAGGACTTCCTGCGCGAGAATGGCAGCAATCGGCAGATGGCGGGCTCGCTTCTTGTCAACGGCTTCGAGGGTAAGGCGCGCTGTTGAATTGGTCAGGCTNTCGAAACAGACCTTGGCTGCACGGTCAATCTGCGCCTTGGTCATCTGATAACCCTGCAAAACCTGCAGCGAATACCCCTCCAGATGCATGTTCAACTTGGCAAGCGTCCGCCATGCTCCGCCCACCGCATAAAAACGCCCTTCAGCCTTGGCAAGGACAGCAGATGTCTTCAGTTCGGCCCGGATCGTCTTGCGTAGGGATTTGAGGTCAATGTCGGCATTCACCAGCGACAACGGTCCGAGCATCAGGCTTTCACCGCCACCTGCGTTCGGTCCAATCTGCTTGAACTCGAGACTGGAGCCACCAAGATCTCCGATCATCCCATGTGGCTCATGAAAGCTTGCCTCGACACCCACTGCCGACAACCGGGCCTCATCCTCGCCGGAGAGGACCAGAATTTTCCGCCCCAGCGCATTTGATGCCTGGCCAATGAATTCGGCACCATTGTCCGCTGATCGGACCGCCGCGGTTGCAACGGCCGTAAAACTCTTCAGATTCAACGCCTTCAGGATCGCTCGATACCGACCGAGCGCCTTTAGCGCAGCCTCAACGCCCGAAGGCGACAACTGCCCGCTCGTCATCAGCCCTGCACCCAATCCGGCCATGACCTTTTCATTGAAGGTCGGCAGGATCGACGCGCCGAGCACATTGTAGATCACCAGACGAACCGAGTTGGACCCGATGTCGATGATGGCTGCGCGCTCTGTTTTTGGTAGCGTCACCCCGAGACACCCTCTCGCGGTTTCAGCCGTGGGGGAAGACTGACTTCCAAGGAACTGCCACGCCCTGAAAGGCTCGGATTATCCATGAAATAGGTATGTGCAGAGAAAGGTTTTGCAGTCTCAGCCACGTCCATCCGCTCATACGAGCCATCTTCTCTCATGATCCATGTCTGCTGTTCATCGTTCAGGTTTGCCACCATGATCTGATTCAACACCTGACGATGCACAGTCGGATTCTCAACCGGCACGAGTGCCTCGACCCGACGGTTCAGGTTCCGCGGCATCCAGTCGGCAGATGAAATGAACACCTTTGCCTTCGGCGACGGAAGTGTCTGGCCGTTCGCGAAACAGACGATCCGCGAGTGCTCAAGAAAACGCCCGACAATGCTCTTTACCGAGATATTGTCTGACAGTCCCGGCACACCTGGCCGTAAACAGCAAATCCCTCTCACAACCAGGATGATCGGCACGCCTGCCTGGCTCGCTTCATAAAGGGCATCAATTACCTCGCCATCGACCAGTGAGTTCATCTTGGCCCAGATACCACATGGGGCTCCCTTGCGCGCCGCATCAGCTTCGGCTTCGATCATGTCAATCAATTGTTGCTTCATGTCCAATGGCGACATGGACAGCTTTTCCATCACTGGTCCGACTTTGGGTGGCTCACGGTACGCTGTGACGAAATTGAACAGACGATTTGCATCTCGCCCAAGTGACGCATCCGCGGTGAACAAGGATAAGTCCGTATAGATACGGGCATTGATCGGATGATAATTTCCGGTACCGAAATGCGTGTAGGTGCGCAACTCGTCGCCTTCCCGGCGCACGACCAGAGACACTTTGGCGTGGGTCTTGTATTCGATAAACCCATAGACGACCTGAACGCCGGCCCGTTCAAGATCGCGCGCCAGACGCAAATTGGCTTCTTCATCAAAGCGGGCCTTGATCTCAACCAACGCCGTGACGTTCTTTCCGGCCTCTGCCGCCTCGACCAGCGCCGCGACGATCTGCGAGTTCGCTGTCGTGCGGTACAAGGTCTGTTTGATCGCCACCACTTGCGGATCGGCTGCCGCCTGACGCACGAACTCAACGACAACATCGAACGTTTCGAAAGGGTGGTGCACCAAGATATCCTTGGCCCGAATAGCCGCAAAGCAATCGCCCCCCATTTCGCGAATGCGTTCTGGATAGCGCGCTTCATAGGATGGGAATTGCAGGTCCGGACGATCCTTTACAATGAGTTCCGACAATTGGGCCATTCCCAATATGCCGTCATACAGAACGATGTCGTCTTCTTCTGCGCCAATTTCATGCGTGATCAATTTGCGTAGATCTTCGGGCGCGCTTGACTGCATCCGGATACGGACGATCCGGCCTCGGCGGCGTTGCTTCAGCAAAACTTCGAACTCGCGGATCAGGTCTTCTGCTTCTTCCTCAATCTCGATATCGCTATCGCGAATCACCCGGAATAGACAGCGATCCTTTTCCTCAAAGCCAGGAAACAAATCATCGATGAACATGCCTATGACATCTTCAAGGGCAATGAACCGGAGGTTACCCTTGGTACCGTTCGGCAAGCGAATGAAGCGGCGTACGAATGCCGGCAATGGGATGATGCCGACATGATCATCGCCACTATCTTTTGAGACCAGATTGATCGCGACCGAGAACCCCAAATTGGGAATGAATGGAAATGGGTGCGCCGGGTCCACCGCCAGAGGTGTAAGCACCGGGAAAATGTTTGACCGAAAATACTTGTCCAGCTCACCGCGATCACGTTTGTTGAGGTCCTTCACGCCCAACACGTCTATGCCTTCGGCGTGTAGCTCCTGTTTCAAGCTGCGCCAGCGTTCCTGCTGCTCGGCGATCAGGTTCAGGGACGCTGCCTCAATCTTCTCCACTTGCTCCGCCGGGGTCAGGCCGTCCTGGCTGGATTTCACGATGCCTGCTCGCACCTGCTCGCGCAGGCCCGCATAGCGAACCATTTCGAACTCATCGAGATTGCTGGCGGAAATCGACAGGAAACGCAGCCGCTCCAACAGCGGATGGTCCATATTCGAAGATTCCTCGAGGACACGCTGATTGAACTCGAGCCACGACAATTCCCGATTCAGGAAGCGGTCTGGCGAGGCCATCAGCTGTTCTACTGTTCCAGTTTGTCCATCGGCCATCGTGCCTGCTCCGCGTGTTTAGTCGTCCTCAAATGCCGCGGAATCCGGATTGGCCCATCCGAGTTCCTCCACGACATCCCGCGCCAGAGGCACACTGGGTGCCCGGCCGGTTTCGGTCACCTTATCACTTAATTTCTCAATAAATATTTCGATAGCCGTATAAGATAGCTCCAATCTCGGAACTACATATTTAATGAGATCAGGTTCCAGCTTCAGGAAGAAACGCGCCGCCGTAGATTCAAGGCGCGCTTTCAACATTTCCTCATCCGGCTCCCGAATTTCGACGACCGGCAGAGCCATGAAACGCGATTTCAGATCAGCGGAAGATGTCTGCCACTGACTTGGATGCCGCTTTGAGGTGAGCAACACGCGCCCGCCCCCCGCTGCGGCTGAATCGATCAATGTGAGCAGGTTTTCGCTTTTTTTTACGAGATCGGCGTCATCGACGACCGCGGCTGTCGTTGCCAACGCTGACAGGCCGGGTGTTTTCAAACGCGAGAACTCTTTTGCTGCATAGAAGCTGCCATCGAATTCACGACACCAGGCCTTAGCCAGAACGGACAAGCCACTGCGCGGCGGCCCCAACAGGCAAATGACCGGAAATGGCCAGGCTTGCGGTGTGCGCAGGACAGCCATTGCGCTTTCATTCGCCTCTGTGACGAGCAGCGCATCAAGCGTGGGTTCTTTTGCAGGAAAGCCTAGGCTGAGCTGGCTTGGCCGGGACGGCCCCTTGGTATTATCCGCGCTCACGGTTCCCCCGATGGAGACACAGCCGATCGGACGATCCAGCCCATTTCATTCTCGGACAGGGATACACCACGCTGTAGCAGATCATTCTGCAACCGTGGCGGATCCCCCGCATAGGAAAACGCAACCAGTGCACCATCGCGCGCGATGGCCTCAATCCGGAATTCCGAGATCAATGGCGAACGCGCCAAAGCGCCACGCAGCGTGTTCCATTCTGCCAGCGACGTGTAGCGAACGCTCGCGGTTGCTGGGGTGCGCTCTCCTGAGCGAATTACCGAAACTTCCTTCCAGTTCTCGTCCAGCAGCGCTACCATGCGGTCAACCGCAACCTCCAGCGACGACGCATAGGGCGTCGTGCCGACGCGTTCCGTTCCCGCCGCAGTGACTGTGGATACGGTCACCTGCCAGGCCCCATCCACACCCGACAATTCTGCCAGAATACCCCGACGCGCGCCAAGAGCGCCCGCTTCCGGAGAAAGTTCAAGCCAGTCGCTGTATGCGCTGTAACCGGGGCTGTTGGCCGTCACGAAGGGGGAGAGTGTTTCGTCGCGCCCGGTACCGAGCGCTTCGCGCCACGCGGCATCCAGTCCTGCTGATCCCGCGAGCGGCACCAGCAATCCCTTCGGCGCCTGTGTGTCGACATATGGCACTGACAGGCCATCAAGATGAGCCCGTACCATGCGCGGATTGTAGACGACGGCCAGTGTGCCTTTATAGCGCCCGGCACCCGCAGTCTCTTCCTGGACATCCACGGCAGCCGACAGGCGATCTGCAAGCGCTGCATCCACAACAAGGCCGCCCGATTGCAGCCGATCCTCTGCCAGCGTAATCCGGTCAATCAGCACGCGGGCGCCCTGAACCCGCGCTGACGCC